>NZ_JBEYSJ010000005.1:0-48622 GCF_040704195.1 Amycolatopsis sp. NPDC047767 | reverse complement strand
GCACGCCCAGCTGACAAAGCGGCAACGCGCTCGTGCGCCCACTCCGAGGGGAGGCAGCGCTCCCGTGCGCCTGCTCAACGGCGCGGCAGCGCCCGTCCGACAGCGTGGCGGCGATCCCGCGCACAAAGCCGCAGGGGCGGGCGTGCTCCCGCGCCCCAACCAACGGCGCCGCGGCGCACCCCGACACGATGGCGACGCGCTCGTACGCCCGGCACCGAAGCCGAAGGGCGGCAGCGTTCCCGCGTGCCGGCCTACCCGCGCGGCTGCGCGCCCACCCGACAGCGCAGAGGCGCTACCGCGCCCAGCCAAGCGACGGCGGCAGTCCCACCCGCCAACCCGCCAGGGCAGCGGCGCACCCGAACTCCAGGGTGGAGACGCTCCCGTGCCGTGCCAAGAGGCGGCCGAGCTTCTGCGCGCCAGTCCAGCGGCGCAACGGCGTGCCGATCTGACAGCGCGAGAGGGCTCCCGCGTCACGGCCAAGGGACGGCGGCGCGCGCTAGACCAAAAGCACGGCAGCCAGCCCGTTCGACAATGCGGCGCCGCTCCCGCGCCGAATCATGAGCTGGCAGCGCTCCTTCGCGCCAGCCCAGCGGCGCGACGACGCGACCTCGCGCTCGTCTTACAGCGCGGCGACGTTCCCGGGCCAAGCCCAACCGCGCGGCGGCGATCCCGCGCGCTAGGCCAACAGCGCGGCAGCGCGCCCGTCCGACAGCGCGGCGGCGATCCCGCGCGCTAGGCCAACAGCGCGGCAGCGTTCCCGTCCGAGAGCGCGGCAGCGCGCCCGTCCGGCAGCGCGGCCGCATGCCCGTCCGAGAGCGCGGCGGCGATCCCAACCGACAGCAAGGCCGTGTTCCCGTGCCAACCGACGGGGTGCACTCACCCGCACCCTCGCTGGTGAATTCCGCGCGAACAGCAAGGAAAACCGTCCACACCCGGCCAACAACGCGCACCCAGGAGCAGCCTCACGCAGCCGTATAGCGACCGAAAACCGCCGCCTGCCCCCGTTTCACACCGGTGTCGTCGATGAGGTTCCACATCGTCACGTCTTCGATCCAGAAGCGGCGGCCCGACTTGGCGATGCGGCGGCCGCGGTAGCCGGTGACGAAGCCGTGGGTGGTGACGGCTTCGACGAGGGCGTCGCGGTCTTCCTGGCGGTCCGGTTCGGCGGAGAGGCGGGAGGGCATGCCGCGGAATTCGGTCCAGTCGAGTTCGAACGCGTGCTGGGCGACGAGGTTGGCGTAGGTGAAGCGGGGGTCGTCGGAGGTGTCGTGGGCGAGGAGGCCGAAGGGGGCGTCCGCGTAGAGGTGGTGGGCGGCGTCCGCCGTGGCGTCGATCAGTGGTGTGCCGACCACGCGGCGGTAGCTGTCCACGAGCAGCTGGGCGAAAGCGGCGTCCAGTGGTGACGACCCGGCGTCCGACATAACGCCAAGCTACGCCCGTCGCGGATCACGGCAAGCACAGGTGATCGACTTCACGTCGGGGTCCACTATGGACTCCACCGCCGGAGAAAAAGAACTCGCCACGGCCTCCCCCTCGAGGACCGTGGCGAGGCGTTCGTCCCTGGAGCGACTACGCGTTGACCGGGGTCCAGAGCGCGTCGATCTCCCGCTCCGCCGCGGCCAGGCTCTCGGCCGCCAGGTCGCGCAGGTCGGCCATCGCCGGGTTGGTGTCCGCGAGGGTCAGTTCCGCGGAGATGAACCGCGGCTCGATGCCGGTCATGGCGAGGCCGTGTGGAAGCCAGGACTCGGCGTGGTCCCAGCCGAAGCGCGGGGTGCCCTCGCCGTAGCCGCCGCCGCGGGAGGCCAGGACGAGGAACTCGCGGCCGTCGAGCAGGCCGGTGCCCGTGGCGGGGTCGAAGGCGAGGCCGGGCGCGATCAGGTGGTCGACCCAGGCCTTCACGACGCTCGGGGCGCCGTAGTTGTACAGGGGCAGGCCGAGCAGCACGGTCGAGGCGTCGCGGACCTCGCCGACGAGCTCCTCGGTGAGCTTCCACGACTCGTTCTGCTCCGCCGTGCGCTGCTCGGCAGGCACGACGCGGGCGAGGCCGGACGCGGCGTCGAAGTGCGGGACCGGGTTCGCGCCCAGGTCGCGGTAGGTGACGGTGCCGTCGGGATGGGCGGCTCGCCACGCGGCGGCGGCGCGGGCGGTGAGCGCTCGGCTGACCGAGCGGTCGCCGCTGATGCTGGAGTCGATGTGGAGAAGGTGAGGCATCTCGTTCGCCATCCATAGATCGTTTGTGTAGGGCAAACCATTTATAGCACATGGACGACTAGCGAGTTCTCGTATACTGGACGCATGGCCTCGCTCCCGGTCGTCAACCAGCCGCCCCACCGGTGCGGCGCCCTGCTCGACCACCTCTCGCGCCGCGTGCGCACGCGGGCGGAATCGGTGCTGACGCCCATGAACCTGCGCCCCCGCCACCTGCTCACGCTCACCGTGCTGCGCGACCACGGCAGCAGCACCCAGCAGGCGCTGGCCGCCACGCTCGGCATCGACAGCACGAACCTCGTCGGCCTGCTCAACGACCTCGAGGCCGACAACCTCATCGAGCGCCGCCGCTCCCCCGAGGACCGGCGCCGGCACGTGGTGGAGCTCACCGACGTCGGCGCGAAGAAGCTGGCCAAGGCCGAGTTCGCCATGGCCGCCGTCGAGGACGAGGTGCTCTGCGCGCTGAGCGTCGAGCAGCGCGAACAGCTCTACAGCCTCCTCCAGCAGGCCACCGCCACCACGGACGTCGAGGCCTGCGCCGCCGCCGACGACTCCGGGCGCACCCACGTGCAGGCCTGCGTCGCGGACGACGTGCAGGGGTAGCCGGCTCACCGAAGTGCGTTGAAAAAACGGCCCCACCCCCTCCTCGTGATCGCGCCCACAATGGGTACGCCCTGATGGGAGGACCGATGGCCGACACCGTGACCAGGCCCGTTCCGGTTCCGCTGCGCCCGGCGTGGCGGGGACCGAAGGGCGGGCAGATCCTGAAGATCGCCCGCACGACGGACCACAAGACGATCGGCGTCCTCTACCTCTCGACGTCGTTCGCGTTCTTCCTCATCGGCGGCCTCACCGCGCTGCTGATGCGCACGGAGCTCGCCCAGCCCGGCATGCAGTTCCTGTCACCCGAGCAGTACAACCAGCTGTTCACCATGCACGGCACGATCATGCTGCTGCTGTACGCGACCCCGAACCTCTTCGGCTTCGCCAACTTCGTCGTGCCGCTGCAGATCGGGTCGCCCGACGTGGCGTTCCCACGCCTGAACGCGTTCTCCTACTGGCTGTACCTGTTCGGCGGGCTGATCGTGATCAGCAGCTACCTCACGCCCGGAGGCCCGCCCGACTTCGGCTGGACCGCGTACACGCCGCTGTCCAACGCCATCCACTCGCCGGGCATCGGCGGCGACCTGTGGATCACCGGGTTGATCGTCTCGGGCCTCGGCACGATCCTGGGCGCGGTCAACATGGTGACGACGATCGTCACGTTGCGCTGCCCCGGCATGACGATGTGGCGGATGCCCATCTTCACCTGGAACATCCTGCTCACCGGCGTGCTGATCCTGCTCGCGTTCCCGATCCTCACGGCCGCGCTGTTCGGGCTGCTCGCCGACAGACACATCGGCGCGCACGTTTTCGACCCGGCCAACGGCGGCGCGATCCTGTGGCAGCACCTGTTCTGGTTCTTCGGGCACCCGGAGGTCTACATCGTCGCGCTGCCGTACTTCGGCATCGTCACGGAGATCATCCCGGTGTTCAGCCGCAAACCGCTGTTCGGCTACCGGACCATGGTGTTCGCGACGATCGCCATCACCGGTCTGAGCGCCACCGTCTGGGCGCACCACATGTTCGCGACCGGCGCCGTGCTGCTGCCGTTCTTCTCGTTCATGACGTTCCTCATCGCCGTGCCCACGGGGATCAAGTTCTTCAACTGGATCGGCACGATGTGGAAGGGACAGCTGAGTTTCGAATCGCCGATGCTGTGGTCGATCGGTTTCCTCGTCACGTTCCTGCTCGGCGGGCTCACCGGCGTGATCCTGGCCGCGCCCGCGCTCGACTTCCACGTGCACGACAGCTACTTCGTCGTCGCCCACTTCCATTACGTGCTGTTCGGGACCATCGTCTTCGCCACGTTCGCCGGCATCTACTTCTGGTTCCCCAAGATCACCGGCCGCATGCTCGACGAACCGCTGGCCAAGTGGCACTTCTGGACGACGTTCATCGGCTTCCACACCACGTTCCTGATCCAGCACTGGCTCGGCGACGCCGGTATGCCGCGCCGCTACGCCGACTACCTGCCCACCGACGGGTTCACCCTCATGCAGACCATCTCCACGATCGGGGCGTTCATCCTGGGTGCCTCGGTGCTGCCGTTCATCTGGAACGTGGTGAAGAGCTACCGCTTCGGCGCCCACGTGGAGACCGACGACCCGTGGGGCTACGGCAACTCGCTGGAATGGGCGACGACGTGCCCGCCGCCGCGGCACAACTTCCTCGAGCTGCCGCGCATCCGCTCCGAACGGCCCGCGTTCGAGCTGCACTACCCGCACATGGTGGAACGCCTGCGCGAGGAGGGCCACGTGCGCCGCACCGGCCGCCACCGCGCGACGCCGAGCCAGGCTGCGTCCGACGCGCTGACCCCGCCCGAAGACCAAGCTCGCTGATCGAAAGTGTCCTACGCTGCCTTGAGGAGGGCGGACCATGGACTCTGCGGCGGAGCGGCTCAAGAAGTATCGCGAGATGCGCGACTTCCAGCGCACCGCCGAGCCCGCGGGCGGCGACGCGGCCACCACGCAGGGAAACCGCTTCGTCGTGCAACGTCACCGCGCCCGCCGCCGGCACTACGACCTGCGCCTGGAGCTGGGCGGCGTCCTCATCAGCTGGGCCGTGCCGAAGGGCCCGACGCTCGACCCGAAGGTGCGGCGCATGGCCGTGCACGTCGAGGACCACCCGCTCGAATACGCCGACTTCGAGGGCGTGATCCCGCACGGCGAGTACGGCGGCGGCGACGTGATCGTGTGGGACCGCGGCACGTGGGAGGCCGTCGACACCGACGACCCCGAGCAGGCGCTCGCCGACGGCAACCTGCACTTCGACCTGTTCGGCGAGAAGCTCGCCGGTCGCTTCGTGCTCATCCACCCCAGCCGCGACGGCGACGGGAAGCAGTGGCTGCTGCTGCACAAGCAGGACGACCACGCGTCCGCCGGCTGGGACGCCGAGGACCACCCGAAGTCGGTGAAGAGCGGGCTGACCAACGACGAGATCAAGGCCGCTCCCCCGGCCCTTTGGCGCGCCGACCTGCCCGCGGCCGAGGCGGAGGTGCGGCTCACGCCGGAGTTCACCCCCGCGTCTCCCGCGGAGCTGAACGCCCTCGACGAGCTGGACGGGCGCGGCAGCTGGGCCGTCGCGGGCCGGAAGCTGGCGCTGACCAACCTCGACAAGGTGCTCGTCCCCGGCCGCGAGGGTGAAGACCCGATCACCAAACGCGACCTCATCCGGTACTACACGCGCATCGGCCCGACGATGCTGCCGTACCTCGCCAACCGCGCGCTCAACACCAACCGGTTCCCCGGCGGCATCGAGAAACCCGGCTTCTGGCACAAGGAAGTGCCCGACCACGCGCCGAAGTGGCTGCACCGCTGGCACTACGACAAGGCCGACGCCGACGACGTGCAGCAGTACCTCGTGCCCGAGGGCGTCGCAGACCTGGCGTGGCTGGCGAACTTCGGCGCGCTCGAGCTGCACGCGTGGACATCGCGCATCGAGGACGTCGAGCACCCCACGTGGACGTTGTTCGACATCGACCCCGGCCCGGAGACGTCGTTCGACGACGTGCTCGCGCTGGCCCGCCTCCACCGCACGGCGTTGGAGCACCTCGGGCTCATCGGGCTGCCGAAAGTCACGGGACAGCGCGGGATCCAGGTGTGGGTGCCGGTGGAACCGCGCTACACGTATGCGGAAACGCGCAAGTGGGCCGAGACCGTGTCGAAGACGATCGGGCGGACGCTGCCCGATCTGGTGAGCTGGGCGTGGCACAAGGACCGCCGCGGGGGCAAGGCACGGCTGGACTACACGCAGAACGTGCTGAACAAAACACTCGTCGCGCCCTACAGCGTCCGCCCGCGGCCGGGGGCGCCGGTTTCCGTGCCGTTGCAGTGGGACGAGCTCGACGACCCGGAACTCACCCCCGACCACTGGACGATTCGGACAGTCCTCGAACGAGTCGAGACCGTCGGTGATCCGTTCGCGGCGTTGCTGGGTGTGGAGCAGGAGCTGCCAAAACTGTGAATTATCACCGGTTCGGCCGCACCTGGAGCGCACTCCAGGCCTAGGGTCGGGGCCATGCGATTCGGAATGTTCGTTCCCCAGGGCTGGCGTCACGACCTCGTCGGTATCGACCCGGCCGACCACTGGACCACCATGCTCGACCTCGCCCGCTTCGCCGACGCGGGACCGTTCGAGTCGATCTGGGTCTACGACCACTTCCACACCGTGCCCGTGCCGAGCGACGAAGCCACCCACGAGGCGTGGAGCCTGATGGCCGCCTACGGCGCCGCGACTTCGCGCGTGCGGCTGGGGCAGATGTGCACCTGCATGGCGTACCGCAACCCCGCGTACCTCGCGAAGGTCGCGGCCACCATCGACGTGATCTCCGGCGGCCGCGTGGAGATGGGCATCGGCGGCGGCTGGTACGAGCACGAGTGGCGCGCGTACGGCTACGGCTTCCCCAGCGCCGGCGAGCGCCTCGGCATGCTCGACGAGGGCGTCGAGATCATGCGCCAGCTGTGGACCGAGGGCAAAGCCACCCTCGACGGCAAGCACTACCAGGTCGACGGCGCCATCTCCCGCCCGCTTCCCTTGCAGGACGGCGGAATCCCCCTGTGGATCGCCGGCGGCGGCGAGAAGAAGACCCTGCGCACGGCCGCGAAGTACGCCCAGTACACCAACTTCGTCGGCGACGTCGAGGGCTTCAAGCACAAGTCCTCCGTGCTGGAGGGCCACTGCAAGGACCTCGGCACGGACTTCGGCTCGATCGTCCGCTCGGCCAACTACAACGTCGTCATCGGCGAAACCGAGAAGGACGTGCAGGACCGGCTGGCGTGGATCCGTTCCCACTACGAGCCTTATCTGCCGGCGGATGTGCTCGAGTCCACTCACGAGAGCTTCGCGAAGGGGCCGCTGGTGGGCACGCCGGAGCAGATCGTGGAGCGGCTGAAGGAAATGGAAGGCCTCGGCATGACCTACGCGATCTCCTACTTCGTGGAGGCGGCGTATGACCGGTCGGGGATCGAGCTTTTTGCGTCGAAGGTGATTCCTGAGTTGGTCTGAGGGTTTATGTGGTTTGCCGGCCGGTGCCTGTTGGGGGTGCCGGCCGGTTTTTTTGTATCAGACCAGCGACTCGAGAAGGTCGGGTGCTGCCACCAACACCGTGGCAGCCAACGCAAACGGCACCACCCACAAAGCGACAAACCCGAGCTGTCGCAGTGAACGCACGCCCAGACCCAGCACCAAACCCACGGCGAGCAGAGTCGCCACACCGAGCGTGGGTGGGCCGAAGTGGGACCATTCGCGCACGGCATCGGCGAGGAGGAGGCCCACCGCGGCGGCCGTGGCGAGGGTGCCGGCGCGGGTGGGGGCGCCGATGAAGCGGAAGGCCAGGCCGAGGGTGCCCGCGAGGACGGCCAGAAGGCACCACAGCAGCACCGTCTGGGTGTCGATGGAATACGGCATGCCCGGGTATTTGAGGCCGTACATGACTTTCTTTCCGACGTAGAACGCCACCACGGCCGGCAGGAGGGCCGCGACGGTGCGGACGTACGCGCGGCGCGGGCCGCGGCCGGCGGAGACGGCGACGACCAGGGCGATCCACAGGACGAAGGCGTGGGCGAGGATGCGAAGGGTGTCGTTGTAGTAGGCGAAGGCCGCGAAGGCGCCCGAAAGCAGGCCGCCGGCGGCGGACAAGGCTTCGCCCGCGCCGAGGGGGCGGCGGGTCAGAGTGTCGGTCATGTGTCCCCCCAAAGAACGCTGACCTTACCGGGCGAAGGCGCGGAGGGGTCAGCGTTTCGTCAGCACCACCAGATATCGGCAAGCGTCCGCGGTCGGGTTCACATAAGTGCACGGCGCCGGGCGGCCGAGGTGCAGGCAGTCGCCCGCGTCGAGTTCGTGGACGGTGGGGCCCTCGACGAAGCGGAGGTGGCCCGACAGGACCCAGATCTGGTGGTCCGCGAACGCATACGAATCCGCGGGGAAGCCGACCGAAGCGCCGGCCGGCAGGGAGACCTCGACGAGTTCCGTGGGGCCGGGCGGTGAGACAGCGCGGCGCACGTACCCCGTGACCGGGTCGGTCCACGTCGGTTGAGCCGAAAAGCGCGAGAGGCGACGGTCGGAGCCGGCCTCGGCGCGGGCTATGAGCTCCGACAGCGTCAGGCCCAGGGCGGACGCGAGCCGGCTCAGCAACACCGCCGTGGGCTGGGCCTCGCCGCGTTCGATTTTGCCGATCATGGCGCGTGAGACGCCCGAGCGTTCGGCCAGGGTGCCGGCGGAGAGGTCGTGGGCCAGGCGGGCGTCGCGCAAGGTCGCGGCCAGCGAGGCCGACAGGGGGTCCGTCACAAGGTGACACTATAACAGTCAATATCCGCTACTATAGTGAGCCATGCTGATCCGAGACGCCGACGAGCGCGACGCCGAAGCGTGCGCCGAGATCTACGCGCCGTACGTGCGCGACACGACGATCACGTTCGAGACGGAGCCGCCGACCGGCGCGGAGATGGCGGAGCGCATCAAGCGCGCCGCGAAGACGCACGCGTGGCTGGTGCTGGAGATCGACGGCCGCGTGGCCGGGTACGCGTACGGCGGGCCCTTCAAGGAGCGCGCCGCGTACCGCTGGTCGTGCGAGGTGAGCGTGTACCTGGAGCTGGGGCGGCGACGCACGGGTGGCGGCCGCGCGCTGTACGAAGCGCTCTTCGCCCGTCTCGCCGAGCGCGGGTTCCGGACGGCCGTTGCCGGGATGACGCTGCCGAACGAGCCCAGCGAAGGCCTGCACCGGGCGCTGGGGTTCGAGCCCGTCGGCACGTACCGGCGCATCGGGTGGAAACACGGAGCGTGGCGGGACGTGGCGTGGGCGCAGCGCTCGCTCGTGCCCGATTCGAACGAAACTCCGGAGGAACCACGCTGAGCAGTGCAGAATGGAGCCCATGAGCGCCGACCTCGACGAGCTGCGCAGACTGCGCCGGGCCCGTGACCGGATGGACCGCGAGTACGCCGAACCCCTCGACGTGCCCGCGCTCGCCCGCACGGCGCTGATGTCGACGGCGCACTTCAGCCGCCGGTTCCGCGAGGCGTACTCCGAGACGCCGTACTCCTACCTCATGACCCGCCGCATCGAACGCGCCAAGACGCTGCTGCGCAACGGTCTCACCGTCACCGAAGCGTGCTTCGCCGTCGGGTGTACGAGCCTCGGTTCGTTTTCGGCGCGGTTCACCGAGCTCGTCGGCGACACGCCCTCGGCGTACCGGGCGCGCAACCACGAGGACGTCGCCGCGGTGCCGCCGTGCCAGACGATGGTGGCGTCGCGCCCGCGCAAGACCGGCGGCGCGCCGCGGCAGAGCAGTTTTGGAGAAGCGTCCGTCGGCGCGCCCGCATAACCTCACGGCATGACTGTTTCCATCGCCGCCGTGCACGTGACCGTCGACGATCCCGACGCGGCCGTCGCGTTCTACAGGGACACGCTGGGTTTCAAGGTGCGCAACGAGGTCGCCAACGACGGCTTCCGCTGGGTCACCCTCACCACCGAGACCCAGCCCGACATCGAGATCGTGCTGTCGCAGCCGCACGCCGGCCGCTCGAAGGCCGACGGCGACACCGTGGCCGAGCTGCTCGCGAAGGGTGAGCTCGGCACGATCAACCTGCGCACCGACAACCTCGACGAGACGTTCGCCAAGGTCGCCGCCGCGCCCGGGGCCGAGGTGCTGCAGGAGCCGACCGACCAGTTCTGGGGCGTGCGCGACGCCGCCGTGCGCGACCCGGCGGGGAACCTGGTGCGGATCGCGCAGGCCTAGTTGCCAATCCGCCCAAAAGCAGGCGGACACCTGTGCGCGCGACCCTCTCGAACACGAGTTTCCGTCGTGGCTGTGGCCGGATTCGCACCAATCAGGACAGCCAGTCCCCGCTGATGTCGAGGTCCTCGATGTCCTGCTCGAGCCGGGCGCGCCAGGACCACTGCGGCTGGGTCCAGTCGGTGTCGTCGGCCGGGGGCTCGCCCAGCGGCAGCGCCTGGTCGGTCACGCCGTGGGTGACGCGGTAGGCCAGCGCCGACGTCGCCGCGCGGATCCACCGGTCCCCCGCCGCACCGGACGGCGGGGCGACGCCGAACGCGTGCGTGAACCACACGGGCAGCAGCGCGCTGGAGCCGATCGCGTCCGTGATGCGTTCGCGCAGCTTGGAGTGCAGCTCTTCCCAGTCGCGTTCGGACTTCTCGATCTGGGGCAGCACGCGGGTGCGCGTGACGTCGTCGGCGGTCAGCATCTGCTGCGCGGCCTCGGCGTCCTTGATCGCGGCGGGCAGCTGCCGGTCGAGGACACCGCGGCGGCGGGCGACCACTTCGGACAGTCGGGCCTGCGCGCTGCCGCGGTTTTCGTCGCCGTGCTGGGTGGACGCGAGGATGGCGAGCACGTTGATGAGCGCGTTTTCGCTCTCTGCCAACGCTTCCCGCGCCTGCGGCAGCCGCGCGATGTCCTCTTCGTACGGACGGCGCTGGTTGGCCGTCATGAGCTGCGCGGCCAGCGCGTGGCGACGTTCGGCGTCCGCGGCGAGCTTGCGCAAGGCAGGCCCGACGTCGTCGAGGTCCACCACCGGCACCTTCTCCGACACGCGCACGGCGCGTTCGAGCAGCTGCAGGCGCTGGCGCAGACGTTCGAGCTGGCGCGTGGCCACGTCGAGGCGGGATTCGTGGCGGACCTGGGCTTCGGAGAAGGACTCGAACGTCTCGCGCAGCTCCGTCAGCTCGCGCCCGGTGCGCGACTCGAGGTCGACGACCGTTTCCTGCATGCCGTCGACGGTTTCGGACAGCGCGTCGAACTCGCTGTCGGACTCCTCGGTTTCCTCGTAGTACTCGGTGTCGGGGTAGTACTCGGAGTAGGTCATCGGACCTCCTGCACCAGGAACACGACGGTGGCCACGGTCGCGAGCGCGGCCAGCACGACCAGGATCGCCTGGACGGCGCCCGGGACCAGCAGCGACGCGCCCGTGAGCCCCGCGGCGGCCGCCCCCACGTACGCGGCGCGCAGCCGCCGGTCGACCATCAGCGGCGTCGGCCCGAGCGCCCCGAGCGCGATCCGCAGCCCGGCGCCGAGCAGCGGCAGCGCGAACAGGACCCACACCGCGCCGATCCCGCCGAACAGCATCAGCGCCCCCACGACCATCCCCACCGCGACCGGCGCCGCCGCCAGGTACAGCGACAGCCGCTGCGCGCCGGCCCGCCGCGCCTCGAGCTTCGCCGCGCGCACCTGCTCGGTCGCGATCTCGACCTCACGCTCCGTGCGCAACAGGTCCTCGGCCGCGTCGACCAGGCTGTCGAGGGCACGCGTCCGCTCGTCCCCGGCCTCCGGCAGGGCGCCCAGCCCCGCCCGCATGGCCTCCTGCACCCGGGCGACGCGCGCCGTCGCCTGCTCGCGCTTGTGCTGCGCTGGCGTAGTCACCCGGCCACTGTAGGTACGAACCGCGCCAACCTACGGGAACGACGCGGCTTGCGGTGGGGTGTCGCCGCCGGTCAGATGACCCCGAAGAGGCAGAAACCGCCGTCGGGACCCTGCCGCAGCATGAACGTGGCGCTGTAGGGCATCGGGTTTCCGGGATAGTCCGAGTCGACGTGCACGAACTGCGTGATCTCGTGCAGCGGCTCGACCTCCCGGACGCGATAGTGCCCCACGTTCGGGTCCGCGAAATGCCCGTGCACCAGCGACGCCGGGCTCTCGTCCGCCGACGCGCACACATACGCGGCGGCCCCGGCGAGGTCGTGGACGTTGAGCTTGCCGAGCAGCTCGTTCATGAACTGCGGCTCAGCCAGAGTGCGAGCGGCGCCGACCGGGTGGTTCTTGTTGAGGAAAAACCCAGGCGCGACGAAGCCTGTGATGCCGACGCCGCCGGCCAGGACGACGACTACGCCCAGGGAGATCCAGAGCCAGAGGAGCCTGCGCTTCTTGGGCTGCGGCGGGTAGCCGGGTTGGACCCACTGTTGTTGTGGGTACGGCTGCTGCTGGGGCGGGTACGGCGGCTGTTGCGGGTACGGCGGTTGTTGGGCCGGGTAGGGCGGTGGTTGCTGCGCGTACGGCTGTTGGGGGTAGGGCTGCTGCGGATACTGCCCGCCCTGCTGCGGTGGGTAAGTCATGGTCGTCCTAGCGTGCTCACCGAACGTAACTTACCCATACCGCACGCGTAATTCTCGACGGAGGCTCGTCCCGCACCAAGCCGCCGAACATTGCGCCCCGGCCCCATCCCCCGCCAGACAGGCCCCCGCCCTCTCTAGGGGGCGTGCCCTTGTCCAGTCCATCGGCCACCCCCGACAAAACCCGAGCGCTGCCGAGGCGACTCCAAGCAGATTTACGGGCATCCAACCCCAGACCGGCCCGAGGCCGACAGAGCCCGACAGAATCCGGGATATCCCCGACGCGCCCAGCCCCGAGACCGGGCAGAATCGAGCGGTGCGGATCAGCTTGCTCGGCCCCCTGGAGGTCCGGACGGACGACGGCGCGTCCGTCGAGGTCGCGGGTGCGCGGCTGCGGGCGCTGCTGAGTGCGTTGGCCGCGGATGGCGGGCGGGTGGTGCCGGCGGGGCGGCTGGTGGACGCGGTGTGGGGAGAGCAGCCGCCGTCGACGGGGAATGCGTTGCAGGCGCTCGTGTCGCGGTTGCGAAGGGCCGGGGTGGTCGTGGAGGCCGCGGCGGTCGGGTATCGGGTGGTGGCCGACGTCGACGTGGTGCGGTTCGAGGAGCTCGTCCGGCGGCGCGACACCAGCGCGCTGGCCGAGGCGCTCGGGCTGTGGCGGGGGCCGGCGCTGGCCGACGTGGCGGACAACGCCTACTTCCAGGGCACGATCGCGCGGCTCACGGAGCTGCGCCTGGCCGCGGTGGAGGAGCACGCCGAGGCGGAGCTGCGGCGCGGCGGCGGCGAGGAGCTGACGGCGGAGCTCACCGCCCTCCTGGCGGAACACCCGTTGCGCGAGCGCCTCGCCGCCGCGCTCATGCGCGCGTTGTGTGCCGCGGGGCGGCCGGCCGAGGCGCTGACCGTCTACGAGCGCCTCCGCAAAGCGCTCGCCGAAGAGCTGGGCACCGACCCGTCGGCTCGGCTTTCCGCCTTGCACACCGAGATCCTGCGTGAGTCCTCTGTGGACACCCAGTCCGAGGCGCGCACCAATTTGCGCGCCGGGCTCACGAGTTTCGTCGGTCGTGACGCCGATGTCGCCCAAGTCGTCAAGCTCGTCGCCGAGTACCGGCTCACCACGCTCACGGGGCCGGGCGGCGCGGGGAAAACGCGCCTGGCCACCGAGACCGCGCGCACGCTCCTCGACCGCACGCCGGGTGACGTCTGGTTCGTCGCGCTGGCGCCGGTCGCCGACGCCGACGTCGCGCAGGCCGTGCTCAGCGCCCTCGGCCTGCGTGAACAGGGGCAGCTCGGGCTCGTCGCCGGCGGGACGGCCGCCGACCGGGCCGTGAGCGTGCTGCGTGACCGCGACGTGCTGCTGGTGCTGGACAACTGCGAGCACGTGGTCGACGCCGCCGCGGAGCTGGCCGACCGGCTCCTCGGCGAGTGCCCGCGCCTGCGGATCCTGGCGACGAGCCGTGAGCCGCTGGCCGTGACGGGTGAGGCCCTGTGGCCCGTGGCGCCGTTGGCGTTGCCGCCGGAGGGCGCGAGCGTGACGGAAGCGATGTCGTGCGCGTCGGTGCGATTGCTGGCCGACCGCGCCGCCGCGGTGCGGCCCGGGTTCGAGGTCGCGGAAGCCACGGTCGAGGCCGTTACGCGCATCTGCCGCGCGCTCGACGGGATGCCGCTGGCCGTGGAGCTGGCGGCGGCGCGCCTGCGTTCGCTCACCATCGCGCAGCTGGCCGCGCGCCTCGACGACCGGTTCCGCCTGCTCAACGCCGGCAGCCGCACGGCGATGCCGCAGCACCGGACGCTGCGCGCGGTCGTCGACTGGAGCTGGGAGCTGCTCTCGGAAGCCGAACGCACCCTGCTGCGCCGGCTCGCCGTGTTCTCCGGCGGCGCCACGGCCGACGCGGCCGCCGCCGTCGCGAAGACCGACGACACCGCAGACCCTGCTGGCCGCCCTGGTCGACAAATCGCTTCTCGTCGTGTCGCAGGCGAGCGAGCCGCGGTACGGGATGCTGGAGACGATCAAGGCCTACGCCGCCGAACGGCTCGACGAGGCCGGCGAGCGCGAGTCCGTCCGGCGCGCCCACGCCGAGTGGTTCGCGCGGTTCGCCGAGACGGCCGACCCGCACCTGCGCGGCGCCGAACAGCTCGGCTGGCTCGCCCGGCTCGCGGCCGACCACGGCAACCTGGCCTCGGCGGTGCGCGGCAGCATCGCCGCCGGCGACGCGGCGATGGCCGTGCGGCTCGTGATCGCCGCCGCGTGGTTCTGGCTGCTGGCGGGGCACAAGGGCGAAGGCCAGGAGCTGATCACGGCGGCGCTGGCCGCGCCGGGTGAGGTCGACGCCGAGGACCGGGCCGCGGCCAACGCGCTCGCCGCCGTGTTCGTCACCGCCGGCCTCGCGGACTTCGGCTCGGCCGACGACTACCTCCGCAACGCGATGGAGCTGAGCGACCGGACCACGCGCCACCCGGTGCTGCGGTTCATGGTGTCGCTGCAGGAACTGTTGTCCGGCCTGGAAACCGGGGTCGCGCCACGACTGGACACTTTGGACGATCTCCTCACGGACGAAGACCTCTGGCTTCGGGCGCAGGCGCGGATGAACCGGGCCCAGCTGCTGCTGGCCGGCGGTGGCGGGCAGGAGGCCGCCGAGGAGGACGCCGCCGAGTCCGTGCGGCTGTTCCGGCTCATCGGCGAACGCTGGGGCACGTCGCTGGCGCTCGGCAACCTCGCCGACCTCGTGGCCCGCCGCGGTGAGCTGCGGCTCGCGATCGAGTACTACGGCGAGGCCGCCACGGTCGTGTCCGAGATCGGCACCCTCGAAGACGTGCTGTGGTTGCGCGCGCGGCAGGCGCAGCTGCACTGGCTGCTGGGCGACGTCGAGGCCGTGGACGCGGCCCTGGCCCAGGCCGACCGCGACGCCGCGGTGGTCGTGTACCCGGACGCGCTCGCCGGGCTGGCGCAGGCCAAAGCCGACATCGCCCGGTGGCGTGGCGACGCCGACGGGGCACGGGCCGAGTTCGACCGGGCCGAAGGGATGTTGCGCCACTTGTCGGTGCACCCGTCCTTCCAGGCGACGGTGCTGCTGTCGCGGGCTTATCTCGACGCCGAGGCCGGTGACCTGGCCACGGCCGCGCAACGACGACGCGACGCCGTGCGGATGACCTCGGGCGACGCGATGTACCTGGCGCAGGCCATGGTGAGCATCGCCGATCACGCCACGCGGATCGGGCGGACCGAGGACGCCGCGCGGTTGCTGAAGACAGCCGAGACGCTGCGCGGCGGGCCCGACTGGTCGCTGCCGGACCTGGTGCGGTTGCTGGAGATCGTCGACATCGAGGCCGCGGAAGCCTTCGGCGAAACCGAACTGAAGGCCGTCATGGAGTCCGTCCTGGGCTGAGGACCCAGGCCCTGCACCGAACCTGTCAGCGAACGATCTTGCGGCTGAACACGTCGTCGAGGTGCTGACGCGGCGCTGACCTGGCCTCCGACCAGCGCTTTTCGACGGAGCTCAACGCCGTGGACTTCTCCGGGGACCGCCTTTAGCGTGGTCGCCGTGACGACCTACGTGCTCGTGCCCGGCGCCTGCCACGGCGGCTGGTGCTTCGACCGGCTCACCGGGCAGCTGCGCGACCTCGTCGGCGCGCTGGAGGCCGAGCGGGTGGAGAACGCCGTGCTCGTGGGCCACAGCTACGGCGGCATGGTGATCACCGGCGCCGCCGATCGCGTGCCGGACCTGGTCGACGCGCTGGTGTACGTGGACGCGTTCGTGCCGCGCGACGGTGAATCCTGCTGGCAGCTCACCGACGACCGGCAGCGCGAGTGGTACCTGAGCGTCGCCGAGACCGGGTACGCGAAGGAGTGGGACGGCGGCTCGCCGTTCCAGCCGACGTACGAGCGGCTCATCGACGATCCACTGTGGAACGTTCATGCCCTCGACGGCAAGCACGACCTCATGCGCGACGCCCCCGACGAGCTCCTGCGCATCGTGCTCGACGCGGGCTGAGCCGCGTCCCGGGGTTCGTGGTGCGATGGACGGCATGGAGATCCGGGAGATGCGGGCCTTCGTCGCCGTGGTGGACGAAGGTGGGCTGTCGGCGGCGGCGCGGCGGCTGCACGTGAGCCAGCCGGCGGTGTCGCAGACGGTGCAGGCGCTGGAGCGGCAGCTGGGGGTGCAGCTGCTGGTCCGCAGCAACGCGGGCGTGCAGCCCACCGAAGCCGGGATGACCTTGGCCGGCGAGGCACGCGCCGTGCTCGCGCGGCACGATCAAGCCGTGGCGACGGTGACGCGGCACGCGTCGGGCAGCCCGCTGCGAGTGGGGATGCCGCTGGAACTGCCGCCGGATCTCATGGCCCGCGCCCTCGCCGACCTGGCCGGCGCGTTCCCGGACACCCGGGTGCAGGTGGTGCACGCCTCGACGACCGGACAGTTCGCGTTGCTGCGCAAGGGCGAGCTCGAGCTCGGCCTGGTCCGTGAACACCCCGTCGGCCCCGAACTCGACGCGATGCCGGTGCTGGCGGAGAACCTCGGCGTCATGCTGTCGAAAGCGCAAGCCGACCAGCTCGCCGGCCCCGACGGTGTGCGCCTCGACGCACTGGCCGGGCTGGAGTGGATCGGGTTTCCGCGCGAGGGCAGCCCGGCGTGGTACGACGAGGTCACCGCGATCTTCCGTTCGCACGGTCTCGAAATCGGCCCCGACCCGACGGCCGGGCACTCGCTGATCTCCGAGCTCAAGTTCGCCGCCGTGAGCGCGGGCGGCGCGTTCACGCTCGCGCCGCCGAACTGGACGCAGCCCATCCCCGAGCACCTGGCGTGGTGCCCGCTGCTCGGATCCCCGCTCGTGCGCCGCACGTGGGCGGTGTGGCCGGCCTCCTCGCACCGCCGCGACCTCGGACATCTCGTGGCGGCCTTGGACGTCTTATAGGCGCCATAAGCGAGCCGTATCGCCGGGTCGGAAGGCTCACCGGGCCGTTTCGCTTGAACGAGGCGACCGCGCACGAAAGCGCGGCGGACTCGGGAGAAGTGAACGAAATGACGGCAGAACTGTCGGGAACCACCGCTCTGGTCACCGGCGCCACGAGCGGCATCGGGCGCGCCACGGCGGTCGCGCTGGGCAAGCTCGGTGCGCACGTGCTGGTGAGCGGTCGCGACGCCGGCCGGGGCGAGCAGGTGGTGAAGGAGATCGTCGCCGCCGGTGGGCAGGCCGCGTTCCTGGGCTCCGACCTCGCCGACGCCGCGTCGGCGCGGGACCTCGCGGTCCGGGCGCTGGCGGTGACCGGTCAGGTCGACGTGCTGGTGAACAGCGCCGGCATCTTTCCCTTCGGCCCCACCGAGGACACCACCGAGCCGGACTTCGACTCGGTATACGCGTTGAACGTGAAGGCGCCGTACTTCCTCGTCGCGGCGCTGGCGCCGGCGATGGCCGAGCGGGGCGCGGGATCCATCGTGAACGTGTCCACCATGGTCGCCGAGTTCGGTGCGGCAGGGATGGGTCTCTACGGATCCAGCAAGGCCGCGCTCGAACTGCTCACCAAATCGTGGTCCGCGGAGTTCGGGCCGCGCGGCGTGCGGGTGAACGCGGTGAGCCCCGGGCCGACGCGCACCGACGGCACGGCCGCGATGGGTGAGAGCCTGGACCAGCTGGCGTCCCTCGCGCCGGCCGGGCGCCCGGCCGGCCCGGAGGAGATCGCGGCGGCGATCGTCTTCCTGGTGACGGGTGGCGCGAGCTTCATCCACGGCGCGGTGCTGCCGGTGGACGGCGGACGGGTTGCGGTGTAAGGGATTTCGAGTGGCTGAGCCGGCGCGGGTTCACGCCGGGCTACTGGTGCTGCAGTTCCTGCGACTTCCGCAGCGACCGCAATGATCGTGAGTCCGCGAAACCCGCGCTGCGGGCCGCCGCCTCGAGCGTCGACCCGTCGGCCAGCAGGTGCTCGGCGTGCTCCAGCCGCAGCGTTTGCTGATAGCGCAACGGAGTCATGCCGACGGCGTCGACGAAGTGGCGCGTGACCGTCCGCTCGCTGCAGCCCAGCTCCCGCGCCAGCGACGAAAGCCGCAGCGGTTCCGCGTAGCGCGTCTCGATCAGGTCCTGCACGCGGTGCACCAGGTCGGACAGGTGGTTGCGGTGGCGGAGCAGGCCGGTGACGGGCTGCTGGCCGTTGCGGCGCGCGTAGAAGACGAGCGAACGCGCGATGCGGCCCGCGACGCCCGGACCGTGGGCGCTGGCGACGAGGTGCAGCGCCAGGTCGATGCCGCTGGCCATGCCGGCGGAGGAGGCGACGCGGCCGTCGACGACGTAGAGCACGTCGCGGACGACGGTGGTGGCCGGGTAGCGCAGGGCGAGGTCGTCCTGGAGGTCGTGGTGGGTGGTGCAGCGCCGGCCGTCGAGCAGGCCCGCCTCGGCGAGCGCGACGGTGCCCGCGCAGACGCTCGCGACGAGGCCGCCCGCGGAGTGGTGGACACGCAGCAGGTCGAGCCCGCGTGGCATGGCCGGGGCGACGCCCGGCGTGAACCCGGCGCCGCCGGGGACCACGAGGATGTCGTCACGGCCGAGCACGGGGACGCGGGTCGAGGCGCGCACCGGCAGGCCCTCGGCGGTGGGCACGTCGGGTTCTTCGGCGAAGTAGGCCGGCTCGTAGGGCAGGCCCAGCGAGCGCGCGGCGAGGAACACGTCGGCCGCGCCCGCGATGTCCAGCAGGTACGCCTGAGGTGCGAGCAGGAACACCACCCTCGTCATGAGCGCGACGCTACCCGCGAGCGTCTCCCGGACCGGCGGCGTCGGCGCGGGTCCGGGAGACCTCGGGTAAGGGTCCTGCCCTCGTGGGCCCAGCTGTGGCGAAACGCGTCACGCCGCCAGCGGAGGCACCTGCTCGCCTTCGATCGGCGGACCGGGCGGGGTGCCGTCGCCGAACGGACGGCCGCCCAGCTCCTCGCGGCCGTGCGGCGTCAGCCAGCCCGACAGGTCGGGCCCGGCGGGGATGATGCCGGTCGGGTTGATGGAGCGGTGCACCACGTAGTAGTGCTCCTTGACCTGGTCGAAGTCGATCGTGTCGCCGAATCCGGGGGTCTGGAACAGGTCACGCGTGTAGGCCCACAGCACCGGCATCTCGGTGAGCTTCTCGCGGTTGCACTTGAAGTGGCCGTGGTACACCGCGTCGAAGCGGACGAGCGTGGTGAACAGCCGCACGTCGGCCTCCGTGATGGTGTCGCCGATGAGGTAGCGCTGGTTCGCGAGGCGCTCGGAGAGCCAGTCGAGACGGGCGAACAGCGCGTCGTACGCCTTCTCGTACGCCTCCTGCGAACCGGCGAAACCGGCCTTGTAGACGCCGTTGTTCACGTCGCGGAACACCTTGTCGGCGACGTCGTCGATCTCGTCACGCAGGGGTTCCGGGTACAGGTCGGGCGCGCCTTCGCGGTGGTACGCGCGCCACTCCAGCGACAGGTCGAGCGTCATCTGCTTGAAGTCGTTGGTCACGACCTGGCCGGTGGGCACGTCGACGATCGCCGGCACGGTGATGCCGCGCGGGTACTGCGGGTCGCGCTTGAAGAAGGCCTCCTGCAGGCGCTCGATGCCCAGCACCGGGTCGCGCCCGCCCGGGTCGAGGTCGAACGTCCAGCTGCGCTGGTCGTGCGTCGGCCCGCAGATGCCCATGGACAGCACGTCCTCGAGGCCCAGCAGCCGGCGCACGATCGACGCGCGGTTGGCCCACGGGCACGCGCGGGCGATCACGAGGCGGTAGCGTCCGGGCTCCACGGGCCAGCCGTCGCGGCCGTCGGCGGTGATGCGGTCGGCGAGGTAGTTCTGGTCGCGCTTGAACTCGCCCTTGTCGGCAGTCATGGCACCACTTTCGTCGAAGGGTTGCAGGTCACTCGGGGCACGGCTGGGGGCCGTCCGGCTCCAGCGCCGCGGCCACCCGGGCGAGGATCGGGCCCGCGCCGCGGATCTCTTCGGGGGTCAGGTGGTCGAACAAGTGCGACCGTACGCGCGCCAGGTGCCCCGGGTAGGCGCCCGCGAGCTTGGCGCGACCCGATTCGGTGAGCGACGCGTTGGCCGCGCGGCCGTCGCTCTCGCACTTGGCCTTCTCCACGAGGCCGCGCTTGACCAGGCTGTCGACGACGCGGCTGATGCGGCTGAGCGAGAGCGCCGTGGCCTTGGCCAGGTCGGACAGCCGCAGCCACCCCTCCTCGGCCTCGGACAGGGACACGAGCACGGTGTAGTCGGTCATCGAGATGCCGGTCTCGTTCACGAAATGATCTTCCAGCACCCGCGGCAACACGGTGATGATCCGCGTCAGCGGCCGCCACACGGCCTCTTCTTCCCTGCTCAACGGCACTCTGTCCACCATATGGGCAGTCTACCGGAATACTTGCTCGCGCAATCAGGTTATGTGGGCTAGAGTCTTGTTGAGCCCTCAACCAAGTGGTTGGGGGAGCGAACCCGAAGGAAGAGATCCCATGACCAGCGCGACCACCACTTACCCCCAGCTGACCGGCGAGTACACGATCGACGCCGCCCACAGCCGCATCGGCTTCGTCGCCCGCCACGCGATGGTGACGAAGGTCCGCGGTGCGTTCAACGAGTTCGACGGCACCTTCACCGTCGACGGTGAGAACCCGGCGAACTCGACCGCCAAGGTCACCATCCAGGCGCACAGCATCGACACCCGCAACGCCGACCGCGACGGTCACATCCGCAGCAACGACTTCCTCTCGATGGACGAGTACCCGCAGATCACCTTCGTGTCCACCGGGATCACCCAGACCGGCGACACCAGCTTCGACGTGACCGGCGACCTGACCATCAAGGGCGTTGCCAAGTCCATCACCATCCCCTTCGAGTTCGAGGGCTCGGCGAAGGACCCGTTCGGCAACGACCGCGTCGGCTTCGAGGGCTCCACCACGATCTCCCGCAAGGACTACGGCATCACCTGGAACGCCGCGCTCGAGACCGGCGGCGTGCTGGTGTCCGACAAGGTCACCCTCGAGTTCGAGGTCTCGGCGATCAAGAACGCCTGAACCTCGTCCCAGACCCCGGGTACCCGGGTCGCGCAGGGCCGGCTCACTTCAGTGGGCCGGCCCGTTCGCGTTTGCAGGGTCCCCGCGCTCCGCGGTTCAGCTTTCGGGCAGGAGGGCTTCGCCCAGGCGACGCCAGTGCGGCATGGCCGAGGCTCCCGGTGAAGTGCCGATGACCTGGATCCCGACGTGGTCCGCGCCCGCTGCCAGGTGGCCGCGGAGTTTCTCCACGACGGTGTCCACGTCGCCCCAGAAGACGAGGGCGTCGACGAGGCGGTCGGAGCCACCGTGGGACGTGTCGGCTTCGGAGTAGCCGAGGCGGCGGAACTTGGCGACGTTGTACTTCGACGTCAGGTAGCGCGCCAGGTGCTCGCGCGCGACGGCGCGGGCCACCGAAGGATCGCGCTCGAAGAGGACGGCGTGCTCGACGCCCAGGAAGGTGTCCGGGCCGAGGATCTCGCGGGCTTGCGCCGTGTGGTCGACGGTGACGTGGTACGCGTGGGCGCCCGAAGCGCGGTCGCGGGCCAGCTCCAGCATCTTCGGTCCGTACGCGGCCAGGATGCGGCGGACCGGTGAAGCCGGCGCGGGGTTCGGAGTCTGCACGGCGTCCATCTCGTCCAGGTACGCGGCCATGGCGGCCAGCGGTTTGACGTCCGGCCGGGAGGCGCCGCCGTAGCCGAGACCGAGGACGTGACGGCCGGGGTAGGCGTCAGCGAGCAGGTGGGCGGCGCCTTGGGTCCACCGCGCTTGGCGGGACCAGATCTGCGCGATGCCGTTGACGACGCGCATGCGCTGGGTCGCGGCAAGCAGGAAACCCGCGTGCGTCAAGGCTTCGCGGCCCAGCAGTTCCGGCACCCAGATCGCGCGCCAGCCGTGTTCTTCCAGTTCCTGCACCGAATCCCGGATCAAAGCGGCGGGCTGGTGTTCGAAGTCGAACGTCCAGATCCCGAACTTGCCCAGCCCGTCCACAGCATCTGCTCGCGTCACGTATCGAAGTATCGCAGAATTACGATATGACGCGCAACCAAGGAGCCGGGGCTGAGAACACCTGGACCTACAACGTCTGACCCAGCACCGAAACCAGCGAGGCGATCCGCTCCTCGTCGCGCCGGTAATGGGTCCACTTCCCCACTCGCGTGGACCGCACCAGGCCCGCGCGCTCCAGCTCCGCGAGGTAGGCCGACACCGTCGACTGCGCCAGACCCGCCTTCGCCTGGATGTGGCTCACGCACACGCCGACGTCGAGCACCCCGCCGTCGAGCGGGAAGTGCTGCGCGGGGTCCCGCAGCCACGTGAGCAGCTGCAGCCGCACGGGGTTGGCCAGTGCGCGCAACGCCCGCACGACCTCGGGATCCGCGACTGTTTCCACAGCTGCAGGATACCGCGCACATTTCGCGGTATCCCGATCCGAACTAGCTGCGCCGCAGGTTCTCGATCGCCACGTCCAGCGCGTTCTCCAGGTGCGCGGACGACCCCGTGGACAGCAGCATCATCACCCCGCCCTGAAGCCCGGCCAGCAAAGCCGACGCCGCTCGCGCGGGATCGACCGACGGTCCGACCTCGCCGGTCGCCTGCAGGTGCCGGATGCCGGCCGCGAGCTCGGCGAGCCAGCGCTCCATGAGCTGCGTCGACACCGCCTGTGCGCCCGGGGTGTTGCGGCCGAGCTGCGACATCACGACGTTGATCGGGCAGTGCCGGCCCTGCTCGGTGTAGTGCGCCACCACGGTGTCGCGCCACGACTGCCACGCGTCCCACGTGTGCAGCGCGCCGAGGTAGGGCTGCTGCGAACCCAGCACCTGCTCGGCCTCGAACTCCGCGACGGCCAGCAGCAGCTGCTCCTTGCCGTCGGGAAAGTAGTGGAACAGCTGGCTTTTGCTCGTGCCGGTGCGCGCGCGGACGTCGTCGAGCGTGGTGTCGAACACCCCGCGCTCGCGGATCTCGGCAGCGGCACCCTCGACGATGCGCTGCCGCGTCGCGGCGCCCTTGCTGGTGAGCGTCTGGGTCACGGCCACCCCTTCGCGGTCTGGACTTGCCGGTCCAATTTAGCGCGGGCACGGTTGAACTCGCCAGTCCATTCCACGAAAGGAAGCTCCACCGTGACCTCACGTTTCGAAGGCCGCACCGCGCTCGTCACCGGTTCGACGGGCGGAATCGGCGTCGCCATCGCGCGCGCGTTCGCCGCCGAGGGCGCCCACGTGCTGGTGAGCGGCCGCGACGCCGAACGCGGCGAGAAGGTGACCGCCGGGATCGCCGAGGCAGGCGGCCGCGCCACGTTCGTGCGTGCCGACCTCACCACCGGCGCGGCCGTGCGCGAGCTCGCCCAAGCCGCCGAACAGGCAGCGGGTGGCGCGCTCGACATCCTCGTCAACAACGCCGCCCTGCTGATCTTCCCCTCGCCCACCGCCGACGTGGCCGAAGAGCTGATCGACGCCGCGCTCGCCGTGAACATCAAGGCGCCGATGCTGCTCACCGGCCTGCTCGCGCCGGGCATGGCCGCGCGCGGCAGCGGCGCGATCGTGAACCTCGGCTCCATCAACGGCCTCGACGGCATGGCCGGCTCCGCCCTCTACAGCACCACCAAGGCCGCCGTGCACTCGCTGACGAAATCGTGGGCCGCCGAGTACGGGCCGTCGGGCGTGCGCGTGAACACCGTCGCGCCCGGGCCCACCTTCACCGAGCGCATCGCGGGTTCGGCCGAAGCACTGGAGCACGTGCGGCCGATGCTGGCGACCCTCCCGTCGCGGCGGGCGAGCCAGCCGGAGGAGATCGCGAGCGGCGTGCTGTTCCTGGCGAGCGACGACGCACTGAACATCCACGGCACCACGCTCAGCGTCGACGGCGGCTACTCGGCCGTGCGGTCGGCCTGAGTCAGAAGGCCGTTCCGCCGTCCGACCAGTTCGTCTGGCCGAAGTCCTCGTCGTCCACCGCCGCACGACGAGGACGCGGCTGCGGTTTCGGCGCCGGCTCGGGCTCCGGCGCCGCGGCCACCGCGGTTTCCGCGGGCTCCCCCGCAGCTTCCGGTACCCCGTTCGGCCACACGCACGGCGAGGTCGCCCCGAGGTACAGCTTGCCGAGCTCATTGGCCTGGATCGACATGTCGAAGCTGTCGGAAGCGTTGCGCGCGAACACGTACTGGTCCGTCGGCCGCCGGTCGATGACGACGGTGAAGCCGTGCGCCCGCCACCAGGTGACCACGGCGTCGAAGTGCTCGCCGAACGCCGCCACCTGCACCCCGGTGATCTCGTAGGTCACCGAGATCTCGAAGCGCCCGGGTGGGCCGTCGTCGGTCGGGTCGGTGCACTCGGACCGGTTCTGCGAGAACAAGGTGCGCGACGCCGCGGGCGGCAGCGCCTCGAACGCGGCGCGCACGTAGTCCTCGACCCGGTCGTGGGCTTGTTTCTCGGTCATCGTGGTTTCCATGGCCCCACCTCCGGGGGAGCAGGCGACACAGGTCAGCAGGACGGTCAGCGCGGCGAGCGCGCGGCGAGCGCTCACCCCGGCTTCCCCGCGATGATGCGGCCGAAGCTGCGCAGCGAGGGGTTGTTGTCCTCCCAGTACTGGCTGTGCGCCGCCCCGGAAAGCCCGCCCTCGTACCACGGGCCCTTGGTGCCCGGCGCGGAGTCGAAGACCTGGCCGCCGAAGTCCGAGCCGGTCGGGCTTGGCCCGAGGGGGTCGTGGCCGGCGACGCCGACGTTGGTGATCTTGATCATGTCGTGCTCGGCGACGGTGGAGTGCACGTGCTGCGCCACCTGGTCCTGCGGCACGCCGTCGAGGTGCAGCTGGTTCGCATGGTCGACGCCGACGCCGGGGCTCGCGACGAACACGAGCTCGTCGGCGTCGAGGCCACCGTCGCGCGCGGCGTGGCCGACCACGGTGGTGCCGTAGCTGTGGCCGAGCACGGTGTTGTGCGAAGGCGCGCCGTCGTGCGAGGCGCGCAGGCCTTCCTCGAACTTCGAGAGGTCGGCTTTTCCGTGATCGGCATAGCTTTCGCCGGCGGCGTCCCACAGCTCGTCCGGCGCGTCGTAGCCGACCCAGGTGATCACGGACGGCGAGGGTGAGCCCGCCATCGTCGCCGACTGCCACATCTTGTCCGAGCGCCCGAGGTCACCGCCGATCTTCGAGAGCTCACTGCCGGTGCCGGGCACGTACGTGGCGACATCCGTTGCCGTGTCGGGGTTTCCCGCGGCGACCACGGCCTTGCCGTCGCCGCTCGTGTCCAGCTGCACCAGGTACGCCTGCGGTTTGCCGGGACCGGTGTCCTTGAGCCGGTTGTCGATGTCGGTGAGCCCGCGCAGCTTCGCCTTCGCGTCGTCACTCGGATCGTTGCGCAGCCGGGTCATTTCTCGTTGCAGGACAAGCCGGTTGGCGGCGTCGCGGTCCTTCACGGGGACGCCGTCGAGGTTGCGGACGAGGTCCGGGTTGTCGCGCAGGATCGTGCCCTGCGCGGTGGTCGACAGGCTGTCCCACCACGCGCGGTTGTCACCGGGCGTGCCACCCTGCGGCGGGCCGATCGTCGACAAGCCGCTTTGCGCGGTGCCGGCGTCGGCCGCCTGCGCGAGCGTGGTGGCGCCCTGGTCGGTGATCTCGCCGTTCGCGGCGCGCGTGAGGATGCCGGCGAAATCGGCGTCGACGTCGGTGGCCTGGCGCAGGATCTGCTCGATCCGGTCGGAGAGCTCGACGCGAATGCGCTCGTCGGGCGCCGCGCCCGGGCCCGGCACGGGCGTGACCCAGCCGCCGTCGTCGATGGCGAACCCATTGTGCGCGGCCAACTCGTCGGTGTCGCGGACGTCGGCGGAGATGCGTTCCACGGCCAGCTGCGTCTCGTGCGCGCCGCGCCGCACGGCCGAAGCCTCGGCGACGAGCTGTTCGAGGCGAGTGGTCAACGCGGTGCCGCGGGCCTGCGCGGCCGTTGCGGCGTCTCCGGTCCAGCCGTCGAGGCGCGACATGCCTTCGACGTCGCCGTCGGCGGCCAGGAGCTGCTCGCAGCGTTGGTTCAGCAGGTCGGCCACCGTGCCGACCGCCCCGGCGTTCCAGCTCCGCACGTCGCCCCAGGTGATCACCGGCCCGCCCCGTTCACGTCGTTCGTGGCCTGCTGCTCGGTGCCGCGGTAGCCGCGCGCGGCGTCGTCGAGCTGCCCGCCGTAGGCCTCGGTGTCGGTCGCCCACTGCGGCACGGCCTCGTGCCAGACCTCGCTCAGCCGCGCCGCCGCGGTCACGCTCGTGCCACCCGGCAGTCCGGTCGCGATCCCGCCGAGCGCGCCGGCCAGATCCACCGGACGCACCGCCGCGGCCGCGCGGTGGGCGTGCCCCGCCGCCTCGCTCACCGTCGCCGGAACGACTTCGAACCCCGCACCCATGCGCGTACCTCGTCTTCCCCAGGTGACCAGACGACACCGTACGACGAACGGCGTATGCACGCGGTTCCGAGACAACCCCGGAAATCCGGATTGTCTGTACCACTGCGCCTGACCTGCGCACTTTCGCTCTTACCTTGTCCACATATGTGAATGCCAGTCACGTGACTGAATAGTTATCAGCCGGTGTATTGCCCCCGGATGGGCTGCGTGTGACGGTGTACGGCGAAGTTCGCCGGAACGCGTCCGGCGCCCTGCCAGGGAAAAACCGGCTATTCGAGACCCACCATGTTCGGCCGACGGCGCTGGTCCCCACCGGCGAACCGCACCGGCCGGCCAGCACCGGAAAGAGACGGCTCGGTTATGACACAGACAGCCGCGGCGCGGCGGCCCATCAACAGGACCACGTTGTACTTCTTCGGTGCCCTCGGCGGCATCCTGTTCGGTTACGACCTCGGTGTCATTTCGGGTGTGCTGCCGTTCATCGGCAAGACCTGGAACCTGACCGGGTGGGACAAGGGCGTGATCACCGCCAGCCTGTCGGTCGGCGCGATCATCGGTGCCGTCTTCTCCTCGCGGATGAACGAGAAGCTGGGCCGGCGGCGCACGATCATGGTGGCCGCGGTCATCGTCATCATCGGCACGATCGCGGCGAGCGTCTCGCCGAGCTTCGCGCTGCTGATCGTCTCGCGGCTCGTGATCGGTGTCGGCATCGGGCTTTCCTCGTCCACGGTGCCGACCTACCTGTCCGAGCTGGCCCCGGCCCGCCAGCGCGGTGCCATGGGCGCGCTCAACCAGATCTTCATTGTGCTCGGCATCCTGATCGCGTTCCTCGTGAGCTACGGCCTCGGCCCGTCCGGCAACTGGCGGCTGATGTTCGCCGGTGCCGTCGTGCCGGCCGTGATCCTGCTGGTGGGCTTGATCTTCCTGCCCGAGACGCCGCGGTGGCTGGTCGCCAACGGTCACGAGGAGCAGGCGCGCTCGGTGCTCAAGAGCTCGCACGGCAACTCGGTGAACGTCGACAAGGAGATCAGCACCATCCGCGAGGTCATCCGCCTCGACACGGAATCGGCCAAGACGCGCTTCCGCGACCTGTGGGCGCCGATGGTGCGCCCGATGCTGATCGTGGCTCTGCTGCTCGCCGTCGGCCAGCAGTTCAGCGGCGTGAACGCGGTCAACGCGTACTTCCCGACCATGCTGATCGGCCTCGGCTTCGCCACGCAGGCGGCGCTGCTGTCCGGTGTGCTGCTGGGTGTCACGAAGTTCCTGTTCACCGCGTGGGTGGTGTTCGTCGTCGACCGCTGGGGCCGCAAGCCGCTGCTGCTGATCGGCAACGTGCTCATGGTCATCACGCTCGTCGCGGCCGGGTTCATCGTGATCGAGGTGGACGACGTGACCACCAAGGGCATCCTGATGCTCGTCGCGATGGTGCTCTACCTGGTGGGCTACGAGCTCGGCTGGGGCGCGGTCGTGTGGGTGATGATGGCCGAGGTGTTCCCGCTCAAGGTCCGCGCGGCGGGCATGGGCATCAGCAGCGTGGTGCTGTGGGCCGCGACCGGCATCATCAGCGCGATCTTCCCGATCATCTCCGATCCGGGCGCGCTGGGGCTCGGCGGTTCGATGTTCCTCTTCGCCGGGATCAACGTCGTGCTGTTCGGCCTCACCAAGTGGCTGGTCCCCGAGACCAAGGGGCGCACGCTCGAGCAGATCGAGCTCGACCTGCGCGGGCGCCACAAGGCGCGCGCCAAGGCCGAAGCGGCCTGATCATTCCCATCCGGCCGGCCGGGGCGGGGCGTTCGCGCCGCGCCCCGGCCGCCGTCGTTTTCAGGTCCGCGTCAGGTCCACTTCGGACAGAATTTGCCGCGCGGAGTTGGCACGGCGGTGATCACAGTGCTGTACTGCCACCAGAGCGCGAGGAGGTGGCGGCATGACCGAGCCGGACGGGACACCGGGCCGCCACCGCGTGTCCGACCCCGCCGAGGGTGCCGGTGACCTGCCGCTCGTGCGGCCGTACGCGCGCACCCGCACGCCAGCGCCGGTCAGCCACGAGCTGGCGCTGGAGACACTGGTCTCGACCACCGAGCTGGGCCGACGGCTGAGCCGCCTGCTGCGGGAGCCCTACGGCAGCGCGTGCGAGCTGTGCGTGTCCACGGTGTCGGTCGCCGAGCTGTCGGCGTATCTGAACCTTTCGATCGGCACCGCGCGCGAGCTCGTCGACGAACTGGTCGGCGAGGAGCTGCTCTACGCCCACCCGCCGGTCGGCGCGTACGACCCGGAGTCCCGCACGCAGGTGCTCGACCGCATGCTCGGCGGGCTCGACCGGCTGTAGCGGCGCGGATATCGTCGGAGCGGTGCCGACTTCCGTGGCCCGGTTCGACCGGTGGATCAGGAACGAGTTCGTCGAGTACAACACCGCGCTGGAAGAGGCGTACTTCGCCGAGCGGCGCGAGGTGCTCGGCGGCCGTCCCGAGCTGGACGAGCTCAAGCGCGCCATCGTCACCGAAGGCCACCACCTGATCGGCCGCATCCTCGACGAGGGCGCGCTACCCGTGGTAGAGCGGGAGAAGTACCAGCTTCTCGGCATGGTGGGCTACCACCTCGCTGCCTGCCGGAGGCACGAATCGGTTGCGCCGGGTGCCGAGGAGCTGTCGTCCGCCTGGTCGCTGGCATCGTTGCTCGGGTCCTCGCTGGGTGTGGCGCCGCGGTTCGTTTTCGCGCACCAGGCGATGTACAACCCGGCCAGTGGCGGGCAGTTCCAGACCTTCACTTCTCTCGAGGACGAGGCTGTTTTCCTGACCAACAACGGGCTCGCCGTTTTCGCGTACCAACGCGCGGCCGAGGCCGTTCGGCGGATTGTTCCGATCGGGGTGTCGAGTCCGCTTTCCGCGTATTTACTGGAAACGGCTCGGGCGGCTTTGGACGACGTGCTGCAGTTCAACCGGACGCTGTCGAAGACGCTGGACGTGGAGCGGTTCTTCTTCAACGTCCGGCCGTACTTCAAAACGTACCGAGTGGGCAACGCCGAATACCGCGGGGCGAACGCCGGCGATTTCTCCGCGATCAACGAGCTCGACGTCCTGCTGGGACTGGCGACTACGCGGGATCCCTTCTACCAGAACGTGGTGGTGGAGAAGTACCCGTACGTGACCCCCGAAGACCAGGTGCGACTGCGGGCGATCGGCGACGAGGAATCACTGCTCACGCGGTTCCTGCGGGAAGCCGAGAGTGCACCCGGCCCGCAGCTGAGCCGCAACGCGGAATTGTTCCTCGCCCTGTGCCGCGCCCACGGCGCCGCGTACACCTACCACCACCACAAGCTCGTTCTGCCGTTCCTCGTCGAACCCGCGAAAACGGCGCCGCCGGAACGGCTTTCCGAACTCACGGCGAGCGGCCCGCCGTTGGAGGTCGTGGTTTCCGGGCTTTCACACCTGGCGGATCTGCGTTCGGCACACGACCGGCCTGGAAAACCGTCGGCGCGAAAGGACCTCGACCGGCTCCGGGAACTGGTTTCGCGCGGAACCGGTGACGGCCACCCTGCGTCACTCACCGCATCGGCCGAGTAACTCCGCAGGTGCGGCGGCGACTTTCCCACCGTTGATCCCGATCGACGAAAGGGAAGTGAAGCCTTGAGACCGAGAATGTGGGCCGGCGCCGCAACGCTGGCCGTGACGGCTCTTGCCATGGGTGCGATACCGGCCGCGGCCGTGACCGGGAACCTGCCGGGCGGGACGAGCATCGCGGTCACCGTGACCGGGCCGGCCGAGGACACCGTGATCCCCCAAGGTCCCGCGACCGTCACCGGCACCGCGTCGGTGGGCACCGGCGCGGCGGTGAAGGACACCGGGCTCACCTACGTGCTCGACGTGTCCGGCAGCACCGGCTCCGGCTGCGCGAACACCACCGTGCTGGGCTGCGAGATCGCGGCGGCCAAGGCGCTCAACAACGACGCGGCGGCCCCCAACACCGTGATCGGCAGCGTCGGCGCGGCCGTGTTCGGCACCGGCGGCGCCGCGGCCGACGTGCGTCCCGCGGCCGGCGACCAGCCGCTGACCACCCCGACCGCCGACGACAACGGCAACGGCACCCGCGACATCAACGAGGTCCTCGACTCGGCCGTGATCGGCGGCGTCGGCAAGTTCACCGCGAAGAACTTCCCGAGCGGCACGGACTACGTCGCCGGGATCAACGCCGCGAAAGCCGTGACCAACGCGCAGAGCGAGAACCGCAAGATCGTGGTCTTCCTCTCCGACGGCATCGCGGCCGGTGACGTGCGGCCGCCGCTGAGCTCGGTGCCCGCGAGCGTCACGTACTACACGTTCGCCGTCGGTGCCGGCGCGAGCTGCGCCGGGACCTCGTACCCGGCGAGCCTGCAGGCCATCGCCGACCTCACCGGCGGCACCTGCACCGCCGTACCCGACCCCGCCAACCTGCCCAACGTGCTCCCGGGCGTGATCGACTCGCAGCTCAGCGCGCTGACGCTGTCGGTCGACGGCGGCGGCGCGACGCCGGTGACGAACGTGAACCCCGGGCTGCCGCGCACAGGCCCGGCGTCCGTCACGTATTCCGTGGCCACCGGCCCCCTCGCGCCGGGGCGCCACCAGCTGTGCGTGACGGCGCACGGCACCGACGGCGGCGGCCCGGGCACCGTGGCCGACTGCACGCACGTGATCGTGAACGCGCCGCCGGTGGTCTCGGCGGGTGGCCCGTACGCGGGTCAGGAAGGCGCGGCGATTTCGCTGGCCGGCACGGTCACCGACCCCGACGGTCCGGCCGGCACACGGCACTGGAGCATCGCGCCGGGCTCGGGCGTCGACGCTGGCGCGACGTGCTCGATCGGCGACGCGGCTGCGCTGAGCACCACCGTGACATGTGACGACGACGGCGTGTGGACCCTCACCCTGACCGCCGACGACGGCGTGAACCCGCCCGTCTCGCGCACGGCGAACCTGACCGTGTCGAACGTGGCCCCGCACGTGAGCGTCACCGCGCCGGCCACCGACGCGGTGTTCAACCACGGGGCCGCGGTGGCGGTGACCGCGCCGTTCACCGACGTCGGCAAGCACGACACGCACACCTGCACCGTCGACTACGCCGACGGTTCGCCGCTCGTGACGGGTTCGGTCTCGGAGACCCCGGGCTCGGGCACCTGCACGGCTTCGCATGCGTACACGGTTTCGGGCACGTACAACGTGCTGGTACGCGTGACCGACGACGACGGTGGCGCGGCGACGGCGATCGTGCGGATCATCGTGAACGATCCGCCGGTGGTGGTGGCCGGTGGCCCGTACGCGGGTCAAGAGGGCACGGCGGTTTCACTGGCCGGTTCGGTGTCCGATCCGGACGGTCCTTCGCTTGCCACGCACTGGAGCGCGACTCCGCAGTCCGGTGTGGACAGTGGGACTTCCTGTGCCTTCGCCGATCCCGCCGCGTTGTCGACGACGGTGACCTGTGACGACGACGGCGTGTGGACGCTCACGCTCTCGGCCGACGACAGCCTGCACCCGGCCGTGCTGAAGACGACCACGCTGACGCTGACGAACGTCGCGCCGCACGTGAGCATCTCGTCGCCGCCCGACGGACAGCTCGTGCTGCGGGGCGCGGCCATCGGCGTCACCGCGCCGTTCACCGACATCGGCACGCACGACACGCACACCTGCACGGTCGACTTCGGTGACGGAACGCCGGTGGCCACCGGCGCCGTTGCCGAGACGCCGGGTTCGGGCACCTGCACCGCTTCGCACGCCTTCACCGGCGTCGGCGCGCACAACGTGCTGGTCACCGTGACCGACGACGACGGCGACGCGGCCACCGCCGTGGTCAAGATCGTGTCGTACGTGCGGGCCGAGGCGTGGTCGCTCAGCGCGAGCGGCCTGATCAACGTCAGCAAGACGCCGCTCGCCGGTTGCCCGCCGAACAGCAACCACACCACGGCTTCGCTGAACGTGCTCGGGCTGGCCTCCGTCCAGGCCCTCCACGCCGACTGCACCCTCGACGCGGCCACCGGCCGCACCGACGCGGGCGCGCTCGTCTCGGGCGCTTCGCTGCTCGGTGGCGTGATCTCGCTGAAGGACATCCAGACGTCCTGCGTCGCCGATGAGACCGGCCTGCACGGGTCCTCCCGCGTGGGCACGCTGAACGGCCAGCCGATCGGCACCGGCCCGGTCACCATCGGCATCCCCGGGGTGGCGACGGTGCACCTCAACGAGACGGTCACCGGACCGAACGGTCAGCTCGCGCAGTACGCCGTGCGAGTCGTGACGCTGCTCGGCCAGGAGATCGTGCTGTCGGGCTGCCGCATGGGCTTCTGACTGCGCGCGGGTTTCCGACAACGCATGGGTTTCTGACAGCGCATGGGTTTCTGACAGCATGGTGCCGCGGCGGAGGTTCCGTCGCGGCACCACGTCGTTCTGCGTGACCGCTCGAGGTTCAGCTGCCCTCGTGCAGGGAATGGATCATGCTCCGCAGGATCCGGAACGCGCCTTCCTGCTCGGTCCCGGTCAGGCCGGTCAGCATTCTGACCTCGACGGACCGGACCGCCACGGTCGCCTTCTCCAGCAGCCGCCGGCCGCGCGGCGTGAGCCGCGTGGGAAGAACCTTCCCGACCGGTGCCTCCGCGGGCCTGGTCACCTGCCCCTCCCGTTCCAGGGTCTGGAGCAGCACGTTCATCGACTGCCGGGTCACGAACGCGCCCCGCGCGAGCTCGGAGTTCGACAAGCCCGGTCGTTGGGCCAGCAGTTCGAGGCAGGAGTAGTGCGTCACGGTCATGCCGAGCGGCCGCAGCACCTCCTCCATGGCTGCGCGCAGGGCGCTCGACGCCTCCTTCAGCAGGTAGCCCAGTGACTTGTCCAGGTCGACGCCCTCTTGGCTCATGTCAGCATTCTGACATAGATTGCCCCGTGTCAGAAGACTGACACGAATCGAGGAGCTTCGTCATGCCCGTCACCGGCCCCGACTTCATCTCACTCCAAGCGCGCGACCTCAACGCGTCGCAGGCGTTCTACGAGCAGTACCTCGGCCTCGTCCGCTCGCCGGCCGGACCTCCGCACGCCGTCGTCTTCGAGACGAAGCCGATCGCGTTCGCGCTCCGCGACGTCGTTCCCGGCACCGATCTCGCGTCCGTCGCCCAGCCGGGTATCGGTGCCGCGATCTGGCTGCACGCCACTGACGTCCAGGCCATTCACGATGCGCTCGTCGCCGACGGCCACACCATCGTCTCCGCGCCGATCGACGGTCCCTTCGGCCGGACCTTCACCTTCGCCGATCCCGACGGCTACCAGGTCACTCTCCACGACCGCGCCTGAACCGCGGAAAGAACTCATTCGGGCACGTGTGACGAGCGAAATAGGGCCGGAGATGAATTGTTATCCCGGCAGGGTGGACAGACCGCGTCGAAAATGTCTTGTCGACCCGATTGGGTGAGTGCGGAAAAAAGTCCACCGGCGCATTAACCCGCGTGACGTGAAGCGGCCCGGCACCCCAGGGGGAAGGGTGCCGGGCCGGTTTCGCGGAGAGAGGTCAGCAGCTGATGAGCAGGCTGGTGACGGCGTGGCAGGAGCGCGACGCCTTGTCGTTGGCCGGGTTGGGGTCCGTCGGGGAGCTCGCCTGGCGCTGGGCCGTGGTGGTGAGCGTGCCGATGGTCAGGAGGCCGGCGCGGGCCGTGAAGCTCGCCTTGGCCGAGGAGCCCGAGGCGAGGGACGCGACGTTGCAGGTGACCGTGCGGCCGGAAGCCGAGCAGCTGGAGGACTTCGAGTACTGCAGGCCGCTGGGCAGCGTGGCCTGGAGCTTGACGCCCGTGGCGGTGGCGGGGCCGCTGTTCTTCGCGGTGATCGTGTAGGTGATCTCCGAGCTGAGGACGCCCGTGGGAGCGGCGGTCAGCGACACGGCGACGTCGGCGGAGTCGGTGGCCGGGGTGATGGTGATGGCCGGGCCGTCGAGGGTTTCGAAGGCGAAGTTGTCGCCCACGAACTGGTCCTGCAGGGTGACCGAGCCGGTCGGGGCGGTGTCCTTGACCTTGAGGGTGAAGGTGACCGTGGCGCTCTGGCTCGGCGCGAGGTCGCCGACGGTCGCGCGGAGGCTGCTGCCGAGCACGCCGCACGGGACGTCGCAGGACACCACGTCGACGACGTCGGTGATCGGCGTCTCCTTGCCGTACAGCGCGGCCTTGGCGCCGGTGACGGTGAAGTCCTGCGGGTTGTACAGCGTCTCGGTGACCGTGAAGGTCTCACCGCGCTGCAGGCTCGTGGGGCTCACGTCGATCGCGCTGCTGGGCGGGGCGGCGAGCGCCGCACCGGGCGCCACGAACAGCACCGCGGCGGAGGCCGCCACCACCGAGAGAATGGTGATACCGCGCCGGCGTCTTTGCTTGTCCATGCTTTCTCACTATTTCGTCCGAGGGGTACCGCTCTGGCATTTTCGGGAAGACTCGGGAAAACGTAGCTGCCCCTCCGTCGCCCGAAGCCCTTCGTTCGTTACAGGGCCATTCAGCGCACCCGCCGCTGATCCACAGTGAGTTTTTCACCTGATGCCGGCAAATCCCGGTGGAGATCAGTCCGGCAGCAGCGGCACCGACATCCCGGGGTCGTGTCCGAGCAACGACCCGCGCGTGATCGCCGCGCTGCCGAACCGGTCGCGGATCCCGTCGACGGCCGAGTCGACGGCCACCCCGTCCTCGATCTCGAACGGCAGCACCAGCTGCACCGACCCGTGCGGTGTCAGGTTCGAGAACGAGATCCCCAGCAGTGTGAGCCCGCGGTCGTAGACCATCGATTGGGCCTCCACCAACAACTTCCGCGCCGCGGCCAGCAACGTCTCGGTGTGGTCGGTGGCCTCGACCAGCGTGCGCGACCGCGTGGCCCGCGTGAAGTCGGCGAACCGCATGCGCAGCACCACCGTCCGCGTGAGCCGCGACGCCGACCGCAGCCGCCGCGCCAGCCGGTCCACAATGGACACGAGCAGCTCGTCCAGCTCCGCCATCGACCGCCGCCGACGCCCCAGCGCGCGCTGCGACCCCATGGACCGGCGGCGCCGGCCGACCTGCACCGGACGTGGGTCCAGACCACGCGACAGCGCGTGGAGGTGGTGCCCGGCTCCCCGGCCGAGCATCGACACCAGGTCCACCTCCGGCAGCTCCGCCACCTGCCGCACGGTGCGGATCCCGCGTGAGCGCAGCTTTTCCGACGTCACCTTCCCCACGCCCCACAGCCGCTCCACCGGCAACGGGTGCAGGAACTCCAGCTCCCCCTCGGGCGGCACGACCAGCAACCCGTCCGGCTTCGCCACCGCGCTGGCCACCTTCGCGAGGAACTTCGTGCGCGCCACCCCCACCGTGATCGGCAGGCCGACGCGCGCGAGCACCTCGGCCCGCAGCCGCCGCGCGATCTCCGACGGGCTGCCCGCGATGCGCCGCAGCCCGCCCACGTCCAGGAACGCCTCGTCGATCGACAGCCCCTCCACGACCGGCGTGGTGTCCCGGAAGACCTCGAACACGGCCTTGCTCGCCGCGCTGTACGCCGCCATCCGCGGCGGCACCACCACCGCGTGCGGGCACAGCCGCAGAGCCTGCGCACCACCCATGGCGGTCCGCACGCCCAGCTTCTTCGCCTCGTAACTCGCCGCCAGCACCACCCCGCCCCCGACGATCACGGGCCGGCCGCGCAGGCGCGGATCATCGCGCTGCTCGACCGACGCGTAGAACGCGTCCAGGTCGGCGTGGAGGATGGGGCCTTCGGTCGACACGAACATATGTTCGCATCGATCACCGACAAAACCGGCCCCCTTGTCACCCGAATGGCGCAGTAGGCGGTGTCGGGCGTGCCCGGCAGCCTCTCACCTCTTCCACCGGTTGAGGATCCGGGCGAGCGTGCCTGCCGGCGAGTTGTTGAGCGGCGTGCTCAGCCGTCGGGCCGCTGCGTTCGCGTGAGAGCCGAGGCCACGAGAGCGACGGCCGGGTCGTCGTCCTGGGTCAGCTGCTGCAGCAGGTCGTCGGCTGCCGGCAGTTCGGCGAGGGCCTGCGTCACGCGGATCCGTACGGCCGAGTCCGAGGTGTGGGCGGCGAGCTCGTCGGCCAGGGCGGCCTTGATCGGGCCGGCGCAGGAGGCGTCCAGCGACAGCGCGCCCAGGACTTCGGCCGCTTCGACGTCGTTCGGCCCGTCCACCACCATCGCGACGAGCGTGGGCACGGCCGCGGGAAAACCACGGCCGCCCGACGCCAGAGCCGCCCGAGTCCGGACCGTCGGGTCCAGGTCGTCGAGCGCGCCGAGCAGCGCCGCCGACGCGTCCTCCCCCGGCAGCGAAGCGATGGCCCGGACCGCGCGCCGCCGGACGTCGACGTCGGCGGAGCGCAGGCCCGCCGCCAGGCTTGCCAGGCCGTCGCCGCCCGCGCGGGCGAGGGCCCACCGCAGGGCGCCCGCGACGTTCTGGTCGGGTTCGGCGAGCACCGCCTCGGCCAGCAGCTCCGCCGGCACCTCCTCGACCGGGGCCAGCGCGGCCTGCTGCCGGCGCGCGGCGTCCGGCGAGTCGAGCCCGTGCAGCAGCTCCACCAGGCGCAGCACGTCCTGCCAGCCCGGCGGCGCCGACGCGTCGACCCGGCGCAGCCGCTCCAGCAGCTCCTGCTCGCGCTTCAGCCGGTCTTCGGTCCGCCGGATCAGCTCACCGACCAAAGTGGACGGTGCGAACGCCGGATCCTCCAGCGCGCGGCCGATCTCGCGCAGCGACAACCCCAGCGACCGCAGGCTTTCCACGTGGAAGATCCGCCGGATGTCCTCGGCGGAGTACTCGCGGTAGCCGCCGACGGTGCGGCCGGTGGGGCGCACCAGCCCGAGGGTGTCGTAGTGCCGGAGCATCCGGGCACTCACCCCCGAGCGGCGCGCCACCTCACCGATCAGCACCGGCCACCTCCGCCGCCCGTTCCGGCCCGAGCGCGGCCATCCGCTTGGCCTCGTCGACGGCCGGGTCGAACGCCGCCTCGGGGTCACGCAGCAGCCGTTCCGTGGCGCGGGCGTGCGCACGGACCACGGGGTCGGCACTCACCAGCGCCTTCCGCAGCGTCGGTTCGATCCCGTCCCCGAGCGCCACCAGCGCCCGGCTCAGGCTCAGCTTCACGTGCCGGTCCCCGCGGCCGAGCTGCGCCGCCAGCTCCTCGGCCAGCGCGAGCTTCTCCGCCTCGGGCACGAGCACGACGGCCGCCCGCCAGGCACTCCGCGCGACCTCGTCGTCGGCGTCGCGCAGCAACGACCGCGTGATCTCGGGCCAGACACTCGCGTCGCCGATCTTGGACAGTGTGTGCAACGCCTGGCTGCGCGCCTGGGCGCGCCCGGACCGCAGCTCCACGACGAGCCGGGGCACGGTCAGCTCCGCCGGCAGCCGCGTCAACGCCCAGGTGAGCATGTCGCGCACGAAGAAGTCGGGCTCCACCGCGCACCGCGCCACGAGCGGCTCGAGCAGCGAGGGGTCGGCGTCCGTGCCGGCCGCCAGCGCCGCCTGCAGCCGCGTCGACGAATTTCCCGCGCCGAGTGCTTCGCGCAGGTGTGGGTTCTTGTGTGGCGTGTTGATCGGAACCACCTCCTGCGACCCAGTGAAGACCTTGTCACGATGTCAAGGTCAAGCGCAGAGGTTCAGCCGCGGAAGCGCAGGCCGTCCAGCAGCAGGTCGAGCAGCCGCCCGGCTTGCTCGCGTTGCGCCGGCTCGCCGGCCGCCAGTGCGATGCCGCTGAGGCCGATGAGGACGTCGTCCACGAGGACGTCGCCGCGAAGGGTGCCGGCGGCGATCAGCGGGACGACCAGCTGCTCGATGGTGGAGTTCAGGCGGTCGCGGCTGTGGGCGTACGGGTTGCCGCCGGAGGCGATCACGGCGCGCAGGGCGTCGGACATGCCGATCTTCGTGGTCATGTAGTCCACGAAGCGGTCCATCCACGTGCGCAGCGCTTCGAAGGGCGGCAGCTCCTGCAGCAGCGCGGGGCCGGCGTCGCACAGCTGATCCAGCTCGTTGCGGTACGCGGCCTCGATCAGGGCCTCACGCGTTGGGAAGTGGCGGTACAGCGTGCCGATGCCGACGCCGGCGTCCTTGGCGATCGCGTCGAGCGTGGCGTCGAGGCCCTTCTCGGAGAACTGCCGCACCGCGGACGCGAGCAGGAGGTCGCGGTTGCGCCGCGCGTCCGCGCGTAGTGGTTTGGTCACAGTGGCTTCGTCACCTCTCACCCCTTCCGTCTCGTCAACTCAAGCATACTTGCGAACGGAGGATCCTCCGGTTAATGTCGGACTCAACCGGAGGTTCCTCCGTATCGAGTCCGGAACAGGAACGCCATGCGCATCACCACCCCGTTCACCAGGGAGTCCACCGCCGCCGACGTCAGCGCGGGCGTCGACCTCACCGGCCGCCGCGCGATCGTCACCGGGGGCGCGTCCGGCATCGGCGTCGAGACGGCCCGCGCGCTCGCGCAGGCCGGGGCCGAGGTCACGCTGGCCGTCCGCAACACCGAGGCCGGCCACCGCACCGCCGAGGCGATCACGGCGGCCACGGGCAACGCCGCCGTCGACGTCAAGCACCTCGAACTGGCCGACCGCGACTCCGTCGCCAAGCTCGCGAGCGACTGGCAGGGCCCGCTGCACATCCTCGTGAACAACGCCGGCGTGATGGCCGAGCCGCTCAACCGCACGCCGGAAGGCTGGGAGCACCAGTTCGCCACCAACCACCTCGGCCACTTCGGCCTCGCGCTCGGCCTGCACGACGCCCTCGCCCGAGCCGGCGACGCGCGCATCGTGGCCGTGAGCTCCAGCGCCCACCTGCGCTCGGGCGTCGTTTTCGACGACATCCACTTCGAACGCCGCGAGTACGACCCGTGGTCGGCCTACGGCCAGTCGAAGTCCGCGAACGTCCTCTTCGCCGTCGAGGCCACCCGGCGCTGGGCCGCCGACGGCATCACCGCCAACGCCCTCATGCCGGGCGGCATCCGCACCAACCTGCAGCGCCACCAGGCCGACGACGCCGAGTTCAACGAGATCGCCAAGACCTACCCGTGGAAGACCACCGAGCAGGGCGCGTCGACCTCGGTGCTGCTCGCCGCGTCTCCCCTGCTGGCCGGCGTCGGCGGCCGCTACTTCGAGGACAACAACGAAGCCGAGCCCCACGTCCCGCCGTCCCGCGACGGCGTCGCGGCCCACGCGGTCGACCCGGAAGCGGCGACGCTGCTGTGGGAGGTCTCGCTGGAGCTGCTCGCGCGCTGACCCGACGGTCGACCTGCGCCGCTCGGGTCGTTCGGGCCGGATCAGCGTGCGGGTGCCCGCGGTGTCTGCTTAGGGTCATTCGGTGCGGCTCGTGCTGTTCGACCTCGACAACACCCTCGTCGACCGGGCGGAGGGGTTCCGGCGCTGGGCTTGGGAGTTCTGCGCGGAACACCGCCTGACGCCCGGCGACGCCACGTGGCTCGCTTCCGCCGACGAAGACGGCCTCGCCCCGCGCGACGTCTTCTTCAAAGCCGTGCGCGACCGGTTCGCCCTGCGCGACACCGCCGCGGAGCTGCTCGAGTCGTACCGGCAGCGGCACCCGGCGCTGATCCCCGCCGCGCCGGGCGTGCTGACTGGCCTGCCGCGGTTGCGCGCGGCGGGCTGGCGGATCGGCGTGGTGACCAACGGCAACGCCGAACAGCAGCTCGCCACCCTGCTGTGCACGGGGGTCGCGGGGCTCGTGGACGGGTGGGCGATCTCGGAGCACGAAGGCGTCGCCAAGCCGGACGGGCGGCTGTTCGAGATCGCGGCGGAACGCTGCGAGGCGCCGTTGCGCGACGGCTGGATGGTCGGCGACGGCGAGGAGACCGACGTCGCCGGCGGCCGGGCCGCGGGGCTGCACACGGTGTGGGTCGACCGGGGGCGCGCGTGGAGCGGGGACGAAAAGGCCCCGGACCACGTCGTCACCGACGTTGCCGGGGCCATCGAACTGCTGCTGGAGTGAGGACTCAGCTTTCGGAGTCGATCTTCCAGACGCCGTTGTCGTTGACCATGTGGTACGTGTGGTGGTTGGTCTGACTGGCCCCACCGGCGGACACGTAGGTGATGTCGGCGCTGAGCATGTCAGTGCCGATCGACTTCACGTTGCTCGCGCGCGCGGACTTGTAGTCGTCCCAGAAGTTCTGGTACGTGGCGAAAGTCTGGTGCTTGCTCGCCTTGAAGTTGTCCGTGAGCAGGCCGAAGCCCTGTTGCAGGTCGCCCGGGATGAGCGAGAAGTAGCGCGTCAGCGCCGCTTCCATGTCCTGCGGCGAGCTGACCGAACTGCTGGTGGGTGACGACGGCGGGCTGCTGGGCGCCGACGGGGTGCTCGGAGGCGGCGGTGTCGTCGGCGGGTTCGTGGTCGACGGCGGCGGCGCCGGGGCGTTCGCGGACGACGAGTTGACCACCGGAGACGCGCCACCGGCCGTCGGGGTCGTGCCGTTGTTGCGGTTCACCAGCACGATCGCCACGACGACGAGCACCACGAGCACGGCGCCGACGCCGGCGAGGACCATCGAGCGCCGTCTTCGGTCGACAGGTGCCGGGGCGGGAGTCGTCGGGGCGGCGGCCGGAGCCGGAGCGGCCGGGAGCGGCGCGGGCACCGTCAGCGGGATCGGCACCGACGCGACGGGCGTGACCCCGCCGTCGAGCTCCCGCAGCTCGGTGAGCACCTCGGCCATCGACGGCCGGTCCTCGGGCTTGAGCTCCAGCAGCTTCAGCAGCAACGGCTCCAGCTTCCCCGCCTGCTTCGGTGGGTTGATCGAACCGCTGGACACGCGGTACAGCAACGCGATCGCGTTGTCCGCCGTGCCGAACGGCGGCGCGCCCTCCACCGCCATGTAGAGCGTGGCGCCGAGGGCGAAGACGTCGGAGGCGAACATCGCTTCCTCGCCGCGGGCGACCTCGGGCGCGAGAAACGCGGGCGTACCGGAGATTTCGCCCGTGGCCGTCAGCGTGACGTCGCCGACCGCGCGGGAGATACCGAAGTCGGTGACCTTGACGGTGCCGTCTTCGCCGAGGAGCACGTTGCCGGGCTTGACGTCGCGGTGCACGATGCCGGCGCGGTGCGCGGCGGCCAGCACACCGGCCAGCTGCACGGCGATGGGGATGACCTCTTCGACGGTCAGCGGGCCGTCGTCGTGCAGCTTTGCCGAGAGGCTGCGCGAAGGCAGGTACTCCATGATCAGCCACGGGCGGTCTTCGTACTCGACCACGTTGAACACGGAGATGGCGTTGGGGTGCTGCAGGCGCGCGGCGATGCGGGCCTCGCGCATGGCGCGGTTCTTCGCCTCGGCGACTTTCTCCTCGCCCTGGTTCATCGGCATGAGGAGTTCTTTCACCGCGACGACGCGGCCGAGGATCTTGTCCTCGCCGCGCCAGACCATGCCCATGGCGCCGCTGCCGATGAGCTCGACGAGCTGGTAGCGACCGGCGATCTGCCGGCTCTCCTCGGTCAACGAAAAACCCCTCAGTGCGACGTTCACGGACGGCGATCGCCAAGTTTTTCACGGCGCTCGCCCGGGTGTCCCTACGACCCACCGGAGGGTGCGGGGGTTGCTCCGCGTGGCCGAACCGGGACACTCTGATCATATGAGCGCCGGCGCCCCGACATTCCGAAACGTGTTCGGCGTGACCGAATTCCGGGCCCTGTGGCTCGCGCACGTGCTGTCGGTCGCCGGTGATCAACTGGCTCGGGTCGCGCTCACGGTCCTCGTGTTCGACCGTACCGAATCCGCGGGCTGGGCGGCGCTCACGTACGCGCTGACTTACCTGCCCGATCTCCTCGGCGGCGCGCTCGGCGGGCTGGCCGACCGGTTCCCGCGCCGCACGGTGCTCGTGGTGGCCGACGTGCTGCGGGCCGTGCTCGTGGCCGTGATGGCGATCCCGGGGCTGCCGTGGCCGGTCGCGGCGGCGCTGCTGGTGGTGGTGCAGCTGGCGGCCGGGCCGTTCCAGTCCGCGCGGCAGGCCGTGCTGCCGGACATCCTCGGCCCCGACCGGTTGCCCGTCGGCCAGGCGATGTTGTCCTCGACGTACCAGGCGGCGCTCGTGATCGGCTTCGGCGCGGGCGCGGCGGTGGTCGCGTGGCTCGGCGTGACGGGCGCGCTGGCCGTGGACGCGGTGACCTTCGCCGTGTCGGCACTCGCGCTGCGGTGGGGCCTGCGGCCGCACCCGGTGAACGTCGTCGAGCGGGGTCCGGCGCCTTCCCAGTGGGCTTCGCTCGTCGCGGGCTGCCGGCTGGTCGGGCGGGACCGGCGGTTGCGGTCGTTGCTGGCGATCGCGTGCTGCAGCGGGTTCTACGTGGTGCCCGAAGGCCTGGCCGTGCCGATCTCCGCGCAGCTCGGCGGTACGGCGGTGCTGGCGTGGCTGCTCATCGCCAACCCCGTCGGTTCGCTGCTCGGCGCGGTGCTGCTCAGCCGGGTGCCACGCGCACGCCAGGCGCGGCTGCTCGGGCCGCTCGCCGTGGCGACCAGCCTGGTGCTGCTGCCGACGGGCTGGACGCCCGGGCTCGTCGTGCTGGTGGTTTTGTGGACGTTGTCCGGGATGTTCTCCGCGCACGACTTGATCACTCAGGTGCAGTACAGCCTCGCCGCCCCGCCCGAACAGCGCGGCCAGGTGATCGGCGTCGCGATCGCGGCCCTGCGGGCGTCGCAGGGCGTCGCGATCGCGGCCGCCGGCGCGCTCACCCAGGTGCTCGCGCCCACGACCGTGGTGGCCGTCGCGGCCGTCGCCGGCGCGACCGTCGCCGCCCTCGCCGCCGCGGCCTGGCTGCGCGCGGCGTGGCCTCGTCGAAGTCCCCTCGACGAGGCCACGCCACCTGCCGCGTCCTGAACCACACGGCTCACGTCCGGTGACCGGCCCACCTCCTCGTGGTTCTCGTGGTGCTCGTGGTTCTCGTGCACAGTCGGGCTCTCTCGCGGGCAGGACTCACGTCCAGTTGTTGTCACGCATGCCTTTCACCCCCTCGTCGGGTGTTCGCGGGCTTCGGGTCAGCAGGTCCAGTTGTTGTCGCGCACCTGGCGCTCCTCTCGGTCGGTCGGGGCCATTGCTGTCGTCGGGCGGGGGGTCAGCGGGTCCAGTTGTTGTCACGCACGGGCGTCTCCTCTCGGGCTCGTCGGGGTGACCGGCTTGGTTCAGCGAGTCCAGTTGTTGTCGCGCACGGGCTTCTCCCTTCCACTCGTCACGGACGTTGACCACTTGCCTCAGCGGGTCCAGTTGTTGTCGCGCACCGGCGTCTCCTCTCCGCTCGTCGTGTTCGTTGGTCTGACCTCAGAACCGCGGACCTCAGCGGGTCCAGTTGTTGTCACGCATCGTCGAAACCTCCTTCCCCGCCAGTGCTTCGCCCCATTCGCCGGTCACCAGTTGTTGTCACGCACGGCTCTACCCCCTTTCGCCTCGGCTGTTCAGCGGACTTCGGCCGTCACCAGTTGTTGTCCCGCACCGCCGGACCTCCTTTCCGCATCGCGGTTCGCCAACAGTTCGGACACTCACCAGTTGTTGTCCTGCACCGTGGACACCTCCTCCCACAGATCGCACCGAAACGCTTGCAACCCTCGACCTCAGGTCGAGCTCAACGGTCCAGACCACTCAAGCCGAAGCCGCCCAGTTGTTGTCGCACACCGTCGTCACCTCCTCGCCAGGGCCGCACCGACCGGCGGGTTCGCGGAGCTCGCCGGTCACCGATCGTGGTTGTCGCACGTCAGTGGCTTCAGTGGCCGGAGACCGCGGATTCCCAGGTACGCCAAGGAATCCCGGCGGGCCACCACTACGCTCAGTGGTCACCTCCCCTCTGCGCGGGCCGGGCGCTGGGCTGTCCGGGCGAAATTCCCCGGCCAGGTCCCATAGTCCGGACCACGGGCGGCACACGGCGCGCCCCGTCGTTTACGGTAGAAGCCAACCGGGTGAGGTGAAGAGTGCGCGGACGAGCAAACCGGTCTGCCGGATGGTTCACGGGCTGGCGCCTTTGGCGGTTGCCCTCGCACGTCCGCACTTATGTGCTCCTCGTCAACTTCCTGGCGATCCTGGCGTCGGTGAGCACCGCGTGGCTGGTGCCGGTGCACCAGCAGGACTTGATTCGCTTCGGCGTGCTGGCCGTGTGCGCGGCCGCCGCCATCGAGGCCACGCGCCACATCGAGCGCCAGCGCGAGTACAACCGCGCGCCCACGGTCGCGTACGTCGACACCAAGGCCGTGTGGAGCATCGCGGCCGTGGTGGCGCTGCCGGCCGTGCTCGCGACGGCGATGGTCGTGTTCACGTACGCGGTGGCGTGGTGGCGTGTCTGGCCGCGGGAACGGCCGGTGCTCCCCCACCGCTGGATCTTCTCCGCCGCGTCGGTGCTGTGCGGCACCCAGGCGGCGGTCGCCGTGCTCGCGCTGGGCATGCACCACTACCCCGGCGTGCCGGCCGCGGGGTTCCTCCCCGGCCTCACCGACCTGGTCGTCGTCATCTTCGCGGCCGCCCTGCGCTGGGCCATCAACACGGCGCTGGTGATGGTCGCCATCGCGCTCTCCAGCCCGCCGCGGACGCTGTCGGACCTGTTCTCCGGCTTCGGCGACCAGCTGCTGGAGGCCGGCGCGATCGGCCTCGGCCTGGTCACCGCCGCGCTGCTCCTGCTGGCCAACCCGCTGGTGCTCACCGGCGTGGTCGTGGCGCTGGTGGCGCTGCACCGCGGCCTGTTGCTCGCGCAGTTCCAGCGCGACGCGCGCACCGACGTGACCACGGGCCTGGCCACCAAGCGCTGGTGGCGCACGCTGGCTGAGCAGTACCTCGAGCGCGCCCGCACGGGCAACGGCACCGTCGGCGTGCTGCTGCTCGACCTCGACCACTTCAAGGCCATCAACGACACCTACGGCCACCCGACGGGCGACGTCGTGCTGCGCGAGATCGCCATCGCGCTGCGCAGCGAGGTGCGCGACCAGGACATCTGCGGCCGCTGGGGTGGCGAGGAGTTCGCGATCGTGCTGCCCAACGTCCCGACGATGGAGCAACTCGGGCAGCTCGCCGACCGCATCCGCCGGCGCATTCCGAAGGTCGTCGTGCCCTTGCCCGAGCGCGACACGGTCATCAGCGACCTCACCGTGTCGATCGGCTGCGCGCTCTACCCGGCCGAGCACCTCACGGGCGTCGACGACGTGCTGGTCGCCACCGACACCGCCCTTTACCGGGCGAAGCAGGCGGGCCGCAACCGCGTGGAGCTCGCCACACACTGAAGGACGTTCCGGACAACCCCGCCTTCTCGTTCCGACTTAGCCACCCCCGCGTGCCACGATGGACGCTGAGGGCCGCGCCGAGGCCCGCGAGGAGGTCCGAGTGCCCGACTGGGATGGCCGTGGACTGCCGCCGGTCGCGCGGGCTCGCGTCGACCGGTTCGCTTCGTCCGGCCTGCGCACCTCACTGCTGAGCGTCCCCGGCGCGGTCGGCTCGGAATTCGCCGGATTCACCCCCGTGGGGGAGGTCATGGGGTGCGTCGTGGAGCGCCTCGGCTGGACCTCCGGCTTCGGCATCACGCCGAACCAGCAGGCCGCCATCTACGCCGACGCGCTGCGGCAGGGCTACCGCATCGCGCTGGACCGGCTGCGGCTGGAGGCCGAGACGATCGGTGCGGACGGCGTCCTCGGCATCACCACGTCCGTCACGCGGCTCGACGAGACCATGCAGGAGTTCGTGGCCCTCGGCTCCGCGGTGCGCGCCAAGACGTCGCAACGGCCGGGCCGCGTCTTCACCACCGAGCTGCCGGGCCAGGATGTCGGCAAGCTGATGCAGGCCGGCTGGGTGCCCGCGGCCGTCGCGATCGGCATCTCCGCGCACACCACGTTCGACTACAACATGCAGTACCAGACCACGATGTGGGCCGGGAACGTCGAGGTCGACGCCCACACCCGGCTCGTCACCGAGGTGCGGGCCGACGCGCGCAGCCAGTTCCGCAAGACCGTGCAGACCACCGGCGCCGACGGGGCGATCGTCTCGCGGATGTCGCTCGACACGTGGCAGCTGGGCGAGGTGGCCGTGGCCGGGGTGGCGAGCGTGTTCGGCACCGCCATCGCGCGTTTCCACAGCGGCAGCGCCGCGCCTACGTCCGCGCTCACCATCCTGCCGCTGAACCGAGTTTGAAGGAGGCCCTGTGACGACCACGGACCCCGCCGCGCAGCACATCCCCGAGGATGCGATGCGCCGGCTCGCCGAGATGCGGCCGGGCCAGGCGACGAGCCTGTTCACGTCCGACCTGAGCGTGAACGAGTTCCTGCTCGTGCGCGAGGCCGGCTTCCGCCCGCTGGGCCTGGTGCTCGGGTCGAGCATCTACCACGTCGGGTTCCAGATGGGGCGCTGGAGCAAGAACCAGGAGATGGATCGGCTGTCGGCCGCGATGTACCACGCGCGCGAGCTCGCGATGACGCGCATGGAGACCGAGGCCGACCTGCTGGGCGCCGACGGGATCGTGGCCGTGCGCCTGGAGATCGAGTTCAAGGAGTTCGGCAGCGACCTGGCGGAGTTCATCGCCGTCGGCACCGCGGTGAAGGCCGACGAACCCGGCCAGTGGCGCAACAACACCGGCAAGCCGTTCACGTCCGATCTGTCCGGCCAGGACTTCTGGACGCTGGTGCAGGCCGGGTACGCACCGCTGGGCATGGTGATGGGCACCTGCGTCTACCACATCGCGCACCAGCGGTTCCGCCAGGCGATGAGCAACATCGGGCAGAACGTGGAGATCCCGCAGTACACCGAGGCCCTCTACGACGCCCGTGAGCTCGCGATGTCACGCATGCAGGCCGAGGCCGAGCAGCTGCACGCCGAAGGCATCGTGGGGGTGCAGTTGCTGTCACTGCCGCATCGATGGGGCGGGCACACGACGGAGTTCTTCGCCATCGGCACCGCCGTGAAGCCACTGCGCCCCGACCACCGCATCACCAAGCCGCAGCTCGTGCTGCCCCTCACCGACTGATGGCCGGGTCAGAGCTCGGCCCGGCCGGCGAGTTCCACCTCCTGGTGGCCGCGCTGCGCGCCGATCGCGCCGACGTCGAGTCCTACACGCGCGTGCTGTCCGAGACCCTCGGCGACGCCCTCCCCCCGGGCATGGTCGAGATCGACCGGCGGCGCAGCTTCGCCGACCGCGTGGCCGGGCGCCTCGGGCAGCCGGTGGAGGTGCGCGTGTCGACGCCGCACCAGCTGCTCGTGCTCACAGCCGGGCGATCCGGCGGGGTCACGGGTGAGATTCGCCAGGTGGTGCGCGGGGTCGTGATCAGCCGCCGGGACACCGACGTCGAGGAATGGGTGACGGTGCTCGCCGAGGAGCTGCAGGCGCTGGCTTCGCGGGACGCGAAGGCGCGGGAAGCGTTGTCGCGGTTCCTCGGCAGCTGACTTTCTGGCCGGCGTGGTTGAACCGCCCGACCTTGACCCGCCTGGTTTGCCCGGTTAGACATCGGGGATGGACTGGACACTCGAGGTCGTCATCGTTCCCGTGTCCGATGTGGACCGCGCCAAGGCGTTCTACGCCGAGCAGTGCGGGTTCCACCTCGACCACGACACCGTGGTGGGGCCCGGCGCCCGCGTCGCGCAGCTGACTCCCCAGGGCTCCGGGTGCTCGATCGTCGTCGGCGAGGGTGTGGTGCCACCGATGCCGCCCGGCTCGCTCAAGGGCCTGCAGCTCGTGGTCGCCGATCTGCCGCGCGCCCGCGAGACGCTGCTCGCGGGCGGCGTCGACGTCAGCGAGATCCAGCTCCTCGGGCCCGACCCGGCCACGGGCGGGCCCGAGGACCTCGACAACATCGGCTTCTTCCATTTCTCCGACCCAGACGGCAACGCCTGGGCCGTGCAGCAGATCTCGGCGCGCGGCAAGAGCTAGTTGTGATGTCCGGGGACGTTGTTCTCGGTTGAGGTGAGGTCGGCCTGTCGTGCAGACAGGCGAAGGCCTCCGGTTGTGAAGTGGAGCTGTTGAGGA